>DAOM01000219.1:0-16448 GCA_002501855.1 Candidatus Nitrosopolaris nunavutensis | reverse complement strand
CCCAATCCATCAAATACCCTGCCTAACATTTCATCTGATACCGATAGCGTAGCAGTGTGTCCAAGAAATCTGGTTGAAGTTCCCGAAGTACCTAGTCCTAAAGTTGGTCCAAATACCTGCACCACTGCCAGACCCTTCCTGGTGTCAAGCACTTGACCCTGTCGCCTTTGTCCGTCTACAAGTTTTATCTCCACCATTTCCCCATAAGCCGCATTATCCACACCCTCTACAAATATCAGAGGCCCTGCTATCTTAGACAGTGTTTTAAAAGATATCGTAGACACTTATTGGGTCACCTGGATCAACAGACCCTCAAATTGCTGGCTCATGCTGGTCTTGATCTCTCGCAGTAGCTGTTCGACTTGATCTTCAGGGGTCCATTTTATTTTTGATATTAGCTTTCTAGCATCCAGAGCACCGATCCGCGAAGACCGAACACCTTTTTTAATTGCGTCTGCCTCCATCCTGCCGAATTCTAAGATTACCGAGAGCATTAAAAACTGCTTCCTTATGGATGTGTAAGTATCGACTTCATCGTAAGCGCTTTGTTGTAAATAATCTTCTCTAAGCGAGCGAGCTGTATCCAGAATTCCTTTCTCTGGTTCAGGCAAAGCATCATATCCAACTAGCTGAACAATCTCTTCTAACTCCGATTCCCTTTGCAAAATTTCTAAGGCCTCCTTCCTCAAAGGAACCCACTCCGGCGATACGTTTTGGCTATACCAGTTACTCATATCGTCCGCATATAGTGAATAGCTCGTTAGCCAATTGATTGAAGGAAAGTGCCTTCGCGAAGCTAAACTTGCATCAAGCGCCCAGAACACCCTAGTAACCCGAAGCGTGTTCTGTGATACTGGCTCAGAAAAATCTCCGCCTGGTGGCGAGACTGCTCCGACCAGGGTTAAAGAGCCAATGCGTTCCTCTGGAGAAACTACGATTGCCTTACCGCCTCTTTCATAAAATTCTGCGAGCCGCCTTCCCAAATAAGCAGGATATCCTTCCTCTCCAGGCATTTCTTCTAGCCTTCCTGATATTTCCCTGAGGGCCTCCGCCCATCGAGAAGTGCTATCCGCCATTAGCGCGACGCCATACCCCATGTCACGGTAATACTCGCCCATTGTGATCCCTGTGTAAATACTCGCTTCGCGGGCGGCAACCGGCATGTTCGAGGTGTTAGCGACAAGGATTGTGCGCTCCATGAGAGGACGCTTCGATTTAGGATCTTCTAACTCTGGAAAAGTTGTAAGCACTTCTGTCATCTCGTTTCCTCTCTCCCCACACCCGACATAAACTATCACGTCGCTATCGGCCCATTTCGCAAGTTGTTGTTGTGTCACTGTCTTGCCACTTCCAAATGGACCCGGAATTGCAGCAGTTCCTCCTTTTGCGACTGGGAAAAATGTGTCCAAAACTCGCTGACCAGTAAGAAGTGGCGACTCAGGCGGCAGCTTACGAAGTACTGGTCTGGGCGTTCTGACGGTCCACCAGCTTGATAACCCAACATCGACCTTAGTAGTCGGAGTTTTTACTGTTGCGACAATTTCATTCACATTATACCTCGCTTCGCTTATTTCTTCTAATTTTCCTTGGGTTGCAAAGGGAATCATAATCTTGTGTTTTATCAACGGTGTTTCCTGGACCTCGCCTATGATTTCTCCCTGACATACTTCATCCCCTCTTTTCTTGAGCGGGATGAACTCCCATTTCTTCTCTTGATCCAGCGCAGGAATAGTCTTCCCTCTACCAATAAAGTCCCCGCTCTGTTCTCTTAATATATTGAGTGGTCTTTGAATGCCATCATAAATCGAGGTCAGTAGACCAGGACCGAGTTGAATAGAAAGGGGCCTTTTCGTATTGACGAGTTTTTCTCCTGGTCGTAGGCCCGTAGTATCCTCGTAAACTTGAACTGTCGCTTTGTTACCCTCAAGTCGGATAATTTCTCCTACCAGGCCTAACTCCCCGATTCGCACTACATCGTACATTTGTGCTCCTTCAAGCCCCGTTGCCACTACTACGGGTCCGGAGATACGTGAGACTAGAGACTCTGCCATGTCATCATTCAACCCATCTGAATACTGATTCCAAGTACTCGTCTTGCCAAAGAAGCTATCGACTCTTCCTGAATGTTACCTTCGAAGGCAGGCATAAATAACACGAGAGGTTCTATTGATGCTTCAACACTCTCTCTAAAGCCTTCGGAAAGGGCGTAGCGAACTGAGTTGCTAGCAATAATCAAAGCGAATTCTTTCGAAGACATCAATCGTTGCAATGTTTTATTGACCTCAGCACCATCCATGCTCACAATAAAGGCGTCTTCTATACCAAGCAGCCGATAACCCATTACCAGCTCACGCTCCCCTAAGACTGCTATCTTTCGATTCAATCCTTTTCTGGAAATTAATTCACTCATTTATCATCATCATGGAGGCTATCCGATCAGTTGAAATATTGTATCTTTTGCCATAGGCCATTCTTCTAATATTTTCACGCTCATGCTCGGCCGTGATTATGAAGTAGAATATTGAGCCTATTGAGAGTGCAATATTCTTCAGTTTATTTACATATTTGTTATTGATAAATTTATCTAGACCAATCTCGAAGTCGACTAAACTGCCAGTGTTCCTGTATTGAACTACAGCTTCGCCCAAGGGAAAATAGTTCTCTATCCTATTTACAAATTCTAGCACGTTATTAACTCCGTACATGTCCATTAGTTCGCTTACTGGGATTCCTCCGCCACCTACGACATGTTTGCCGACAATCGACTTGTCAGCATTCATTTCTTTTCCCTTCAATAGGTTAAGAATATTCTTCTTGTCTATCTCGGTTCTAAACATTTCTCTGATAATGCCTTCGTCACCTTGAAAAAATCTTAGTGATTCGATCAAAGTTTGATAGTAGTATGCCTGTAAACCGGCCACCATAGGTCCGAGATCAGAGGTCTTTTGATACGCATCAATATACTGCAAAAGTATTGTTCCATAGCTATATTTGAGCAACTGATTTACTGCCGCCTCAACCCCAGATTGAGACAAGATAATTTTTATCTCGTCATGTGGAATATTACCCGCCGAGATTCCTGCAGGGAAATTGCGGCTAGACACCAAGAACGGTTCTGTCTCTGTAATTGTCCTTGCCATGTTTTTGGATGATAGTATCAACTCTATGTTGTATATATCCCATTTTAACAAATATGCTCGGACTGCATTTTTACCGTTGAACGGAGATGCTTCTAAGGCAATCTTATTAACCTTTACCAAATGGCGATTTAAAGCCACTTCGAGCAAATCCGGAGGTTGATATATAGAAGCCGCCTTTTCAATCTCTTCGCCGTACCATGTTCCTTGCAACATTTTTACCATCTCCAAAACATCCTTTACCTTAAGTAAATCCTGCATAAGCGCTGGCGACAGAAAGTTTACGGATAATGCCTGTAATCTTCCGAATGAAGATGAATATTGTGAAGTCGGCACTACAGTAAATCCTCCATGATTAAACTTTTTGCTTCATCATCGTGTATCCTCAGAAGCTCTTCGAAGGTCAAGTCAAGTTCCTTGGTGCCATTTTCATTTTCCGCTATTACTCCACCTATCGTCTGGATTGTCTTGATGACAGTTACACCTAGCTCTGCCAAAGGTGAGCGATCCTGTTCACGACAGCTAACTTTTATTTTAGGCCCCAGGTTCATCTTAGCGGTCACTATAATTTTCTGTAATGCTACGTTGTATTCACTACTGTTTGCATAGCTCCTTAGCCCCTCTTTGATGACCTCAAATGCAGAATCTAGATTTAGATTAATTGCATCAAATAAAATTTTCTTCGCCTGCAGCCTCGCTGCCTCAACAATCCTCGCTGCCTCTCTTTCTGACTTTAGCTTCGCCTCGTTTGAGAAATACTCGTGCATGTCCTTTATCGAATTGTCTTTCTTAATTTGTAAGGCTGTTTTTTCTTTAGCTAGTCGTGTATCCAAGGCTTCCAGTTCCCTTCTCTTTCTGCTATTTATTTCCTCTATGAAAGTCTCGATACTCATGTCGACTGTTGCTAGAGAATACCGAGCAAGAGAATTATCCCAAGTACAAAGCCAATGATCCAAAGGGTTTCTGGAATAACGAAGAAGAACAATACCTGGCCAAATTTCTCAGGCTTCTCGGCTATTATACCCATACCCGCAGCACCGATACCTTGCTGAGCATTGCCGGTACCAATCAATCCTCCAGCTATCGCAATTGCCGCCGCAATAGCAAGTAGCGGTTTAGTCAGCACTGCATTAGGAGATGGGGTTGGTGGTGCGGCCTTAGCTTGAAGAGATGGAGTTGATGGTGCGGCCGTAGCTTGAGACGATAAAAATAGTGCGAGAATTCCAATTGTAAAAGCTGCCGCGATGCTAATGGCGGATAGTTTCCATCGTCTGTTTTGCATATCGAATATGCCTTAATTTGAGAGGGACATATTAATTTACTTTTATTTTACGAGGTCACAAACACTTTTCTGTATTTCTGCATGAATATGTATAATGGTAATGCCTTCAGCCTTTGGGTCACATCAGTCTGCACCAAACTTCTTTCTTCCTGTTGATTTTGGGTTCTCAGCCGCGCCTCTAAATAGTAGCATGCCTGGTTATTCCGCTTTGCTGCACTGCATTTATTTTTGAATTCTCACGGCTAGGTCCCACGCGATGTCGTAGCCCCGGTGGGTTGCAGTTCAGGCAGTTGTGCGAGTCAATATCGTGGCTTTGTTTCCTTGGTTGCGTCGCCACCTCTGAATCTACGACGCAAATGACTACCTGTGTTTATGAAGGTGTGAACGTAAACCAGATTCTCAGTGTTCTTATATTAGATTAAAATATGTCAAGCCCAATTATTTTCCAACTTCGCACTACAGTGCGAATTTCTCAATCTGTTGGAACGAAAATTCTACTGGTGTTAATGAATAAATGAACTGCAAAATAGGCAACGCTTGCAGAGCTAAACTGAAAGCCACCAAGCATTCTCCGCGGCGCTCTGTTTCCCTCGGCGATATCCTATTCTTTAATATACTCTAGTATCTACTGGACAGGGCATGAAAACGAAAGGTGAAGATAGTTCCATGAAGTCTGGTTCGATTAGTAATACCTGCGAGGTAATGAGTATTTGGGAAGTGCTTGACAAAAGGTGGGCCCTCCTAATTTTGAAGAACCTTAGCACAAAAGAAGTGATTCGCTTTAATGAACTTAAGAAAACACTATCTGGAATAAGCAGTACTGTACTTGCAGAAAGGCTGTTAGAGCTGGAACGTGAGGATCTTGTCACTAAAAAAATTTATCCAGAAATACCTCCTAAAGTTGAATACGCACTAACCATACGTGCGAAAGAGCTCGAGGTTATCCTTAAGGAACCAGCCAGATGGGCCAATCGTTGGAAATCCACAGGTACGTCAAAGACCATGCCAACGATTGCGGTGCGGAAAAAACCATCTTGAAATCTCTGCAGGTGGTTTTGCAACGAAAGTTAATAATGATAATAAATTCTGGGAAGATGTCAGACTCGCGTTGAGATCTGATGCAAAACCATTCTGAGATACATCAGAAAGAAATACCTAAACGAAAATGTCTGACATATTGAAAGTACTGTATCCGATAATTCAGAGGGGAGGGCAACACATCGATGACACCTTCTGCATGAACAGCAAAAAGGCTGGCTGGATCTATCTCCTGGAGAGACGCCTCAGTTTCGTAGGATATATTCTGTGTGAATAGACTGGTCGTAGCTCAGCTACGGACCTTTAGTGTCTGTTCGACTTTGCATGTGTACTGATAGTTTTGTTTGAATTTGGGATTTTGAAGCGGCTCCTATAAAACCGTCTACTGCTGAACCATCTTTGAATATAGTTATTGTAGGTATGCTTTGTATACCGAAGGCGGCGGCGGTTAACGGGTTCTCGTCAACATTTACTTTTCCAAATACGACCTTTCCTGCATGCTCGCTAGCAAGCTGTTCTATTACAGGTGAGACCATTCTACACGGACCGCACCAGGCAGCCCAGAAGTCTACGACTAAAAGAGGATATCGAGTAACTGCTTGTGAGAAATTGGAATCCGTTAATTCTACCGGAGTAGAGATAACTACATGATTTCGCGTTTCGTTAACTCTTCTAGCACTTAATAGCTCGCTCCTTTTTCTGGCTAGAATTTCTTCAAGCTCTTTATCCTCATTTTGCACGCTTTTGTTATCACAGAGTGCAATAATGTTGTACCCGAAGCTATTAAACGTATAACATGGTCACATATCAGTATGATGCTGACGTCTTCTAGAAGAGATCCCCGAACTAGATCTTTATTGCAACGAGATTTTCGTTGGCTCGTACAACGTATCTTGGTCTTCCTGATTGTTGTTAAAACCGACATGTCTGCTAAGTTTTGAATTCCCTGCCAATCGAGAGCACCCAAATAGAACGATTCAACCAACAACAATCAGTTGACCAGAGATGAAAGAGCTCATGGCTCCTGAAGGCAAAAAAAATGCACTATTCTTAGACCCTTTACGAATTAACTATGACTACTGTGTACTCATCATGGTTCCACTAGGACCAAGCGGGAAAAAGGGTGTTTTTGAAATGTCTGTTCGAAAACTTCCACAAAATAGATCTTATTTGATGGGAGTTGGGCTGGAACAGATGATCCAATATCTGCTGGGTTTAGAATTTAATGACACACAGTTTCATTTCCTTTAACAACAATCTATATTGAAAATCTAACTTTTATTCTGTGGGAAATATTGTTCGAGCACCTTCATTATCTCAGAGATCGAATCGAAATAGATTCAGTGAGCCCACGTCAAACTAGTTCGGTCATTCGATCTCCTTAACCTGAGTATATTCCTATTCAAAAACTCAAATCACAATACTATGTTACCAATTAACAGTAATCAGTACAATTAACATTTTTGGACAACTCCTTAAACTGTCTTGCCAAATTCTTGATATCCGTTTAATCCAATGTGTCCCATCAGAATATTGTCTATGGCTGTTACCACAATGACCACCATCAACAAATTGAATTGTCTTAGGCCAATTGGAAATAGTACGGCGTTATTAGCACAATAATTCCTTTTGGTAGCAAGTTCCACCCAGTGATTCAATTTTACAACTTATGACGTTTAATGAGCTACCATAACGAAGATATTTTCATATAATCTTGAAGCAGGAGCCAGGAAATGGCAGCCAGGACTAAACGCCGCATGACACAGCGTTACACTTGTGCAGCCCGAAATTAGCATCCTGCAGCCTTTTCAGTCTAATTAAATTGCGACGCAGTAGATTTAACAAGCAGTTTTCGTACACGCATTGGGCACGCACAGATTTACAGGTAAGAACCATGCTAATCAGCATTACCGGGAGGAAATAATGATAGGTCTAAGATAACGGCGTACCAAATGTTAGAAACTAATTCGTTTTTAGGACAATATCTAAGGCATTTTTCCAGCCTTTAGGGCCTATCCCAGGAAGATTGATAATATTTTTGATCTGTAGTGCCGACCAAGATTTATCGGGCCTTTGAACCAACATGGGGACATCCATATGGCGTAGCATCGGAGCATCGTTTAGGCTATCACCTATTCCGAAAGACGTGACATTATGCCCGTATTCCTTTCTAAAAAGTTGTAGTAATATCTTGACCGCTTTGCCCTTATCGTTGCCTGTCGTAACATCCAAAAATCGTCCACCATGAATTACTTTGAGGCCAATGTCCCGAGCGCTCCTTGTGAATGTGGGAACATCTTTCTGGTTTATTTGCAAGATAGTTTCGCCAAACTTTCTATCTGCCATTCTTCTGGCATATGATGGTCTTAAACCTGTAATACTAGAAAGTCCCTTGATGGAAAGGTCAGCGACTCCTTTGAATTCTATTTTAGATTTCTTTCTTATAATATTTAGTCTTTTTCTAATTAGAGACGCCGGTTTCCCAAGTTCAATTATGATATAATTTCCGATTTTCTTATACTTTTTCACGAACAACAAAGAGGAATGGCTAAAATAGTCATCAGGAATTATCACTGCACCCCCATTCTCGACTATAAAAGGCTGCCTCAGTCCCATATCTTGTCTGATTTTCTCTTGCTCTGCTAGGGTTTTGGCAGAACAGAAAACCACCGGTATATTATTTTGTTTTAATTCTTGAATTAAGCCTTTCGATAGTTCGTATTGCCCTGTAATGATATCGATTAGAGTGCCATCTATGTCAGTAAAGACCACCTTATGCTCCAACAAATAGACATGAATCGATTCAATTTGTTAAGGTATCGATCAGAGCATCCACCAAAAATGGATATTACATCTTCAGCAACTATCCTTCAAAGGATACCTTCTTCTACCGACTTCTTTGTATGTGGATCTAGATTATCATATAAGAGGGTTTTACACGTCGATGTTGAAAGTGCCAATACGATATAGGAGTTATTCGTCAGTCAGGACAGCTAGTCCAGGCATTTCGTCTCCGGCCAAGTATTTCAGACTGGCTCCGCCCCCTGTTGACACGTGACTAACTTCACCCTCCGATACCCCAGCGCTCTTCATCGCTTCTAGAGTGTCTCCTCCGCCTACCAGAGTTTTAGATCCACGCCAATAAGCTAACGCCATGCTTTTTGCAATGTTTATAGTTCCATTCGCAAAAAGACCGATTTCAAATAAACCCATAGGGCCGTTCCAGAATACAGTACCTGATCCTCTCCCACCAACCTCAGAAGAATAACGCTGAATCGTTTCGTTACCGATATCAAATCCTATCATCCCGTCTGGAATATCCCCTTTCACCATCGCAGCGTAGCCGTTATCCGCGCTTGAAGAAATTACGTGATCTGTCGGCAGCATTATTTTCTCACCAAATATCGAGAGAGCTTTTGTTACCCAAACCAAATGTTCAGAATCAATCAGCGAATTGCCCGTATTCACACCTTTCGCTTTGAGAAATGTATACGCCGCCGCTCCCCCTAACAATACTCTGTCGGCCTTGGGAAGCAGATTTTCTAATGCACCTATTTTGTCGTTAATTTTGACCCCACCAAGAACCACGATGAATGGCTTGGATGGGTTATCCTTTATCATAGAGAGATATTCCACCTCTTTCCTTAAGTTGAATCCTGCCAATCTGACATCGAACAATATCGGTGCGCCATAAGTAGAAGCATGTTTGCGATGTGAAGTACTGAAGGCGTCATTTACATATATATCTGCCAATGAAGCCAGCTCTTTTGAAAATTCTGGCTCGTTCGATTCTTCCTCCTTGTAGAAACGTAGATTCTCTAATAGTAGAACATCTCCTTTTTCCATGCTATCTATCTCTTGACGAACATTTTTGCCTATTTTGCTAGAGGTGAATTTAACCTTTGATTTCCCCATCATTTCTGACAACCTCTTCGCTACTGGGGCCAATGAGTACTGAGGCTGACGGTCGGTCGGCCTACCGAGATGAGAAACCAGAACTATTTTGGAACGACGTTTGGTCAGGTATTCAATTGTGGGGATGGTCATACGGATTCTAAAGTCTTCCCCCACAGAGCCACTGTTCACGCTGACATTATAATCGACCCTAATCAACACCCGCTTACCGTCTAGCTCTGAATCCTCCAAGTCTGAGATAACTTTCAGCAATTCAGTAACCCTGCTTTATAGGAGTAGCAGAATAAACCTTGCGAATCCGTTGGAGCGTTCATAGCTAAAATGCAAAGGCAATGAATAGTGATATTTAGATGTGAATATGCAGACTAATTAATTCTAATTATTTGCGGATAAATAACAAATGGTTTGCTGCATTACTAATCCGTCAAAATTTTCTAATTTTTATTTTGACGAGATGGATTTAAGTACAATTCTTCTTAAATCCGAGTATATAATGGTAGTAAAAACAGACTTTGTCTTGTAAAATGCGTCCGAGATCTATGCGAGCTGGGATTGAAGTCTTCAATATCGCATACTGACAGGATTAGGCCTCGCGAGAAATGCGTGCGGACAAACCCGTCAAGCGTTCCACGTTACGCTTTACGAGGGATGGGCCTGATGAAAGTTAATCTACAACATGGAAAAGAAAATGGTACGTTGAATCTTAGTATCGAATGGCAGATGCAGGAATTCTACTTACAAAATATTGCAGACATGGAAAGTGCAAAGAGATCTCTAACCATCGACTTAAGTCGGACATCAGGACCATATTTTTCCGTCGTTAATTGTTCTGAGCGGATGATCACAGTCTTGACAGTTGACATCTTGGTATTACGCGACAAAACGCACAGAATTTAAGGCTTGGACGCGGTGATCTTGGAGTAGCTTTGTAATCTGTTCAAAAATTTTGCATGAACCAACCATTGCCTCAATTTTATCTTCATCTGAAAGTGCATTTGTCTCTATAATTAGATGGTCCCATCTTATTCTGATGTTGATCTGAAAAGTGTCATCTTCATTTATCCATTGCAACATGTAACCGCTTTCGCTTTCCATTAACCCTATCCACCTAATTCGACTAAACCACCTGCCGTTTAGCGCCTGTACAATCTCCTCTGTCTTTATACCTGTAGGAATGTATAATTGAAGTAGCTGTTTGTACTCGCTTCGCTTTAGTCTGTCAGGCATGGCCATACCCTTTGCGCTCGTCTGTTCGTTTTTGTTCAGCCTGTAGCCGTTAACGGATCTCTGGATTAATCCAAGTTCCTCAAGTCTGTTTAATGCTCGTGCGAGGCTCTGTTGGTGTAGATTTAGCTTTCGCATTAACCCTTTGAAGGAATAGTAAGAGCCTGTGTGTTGGTTTAGCAATGAAAGAATTTTGTTGTCATTGTTACGGAAATCTCGTATGAACGACAACTCGCCTGTCGCTTGGGTCTGTGCATCAAGTGCCAAATTTTTAGATATCTCAACCGTAGACAACCACATGTCCTTGCGATCTTGAAATTCTGTAACTCGCGAAGGATTATTTTCTCCTGTCTTTGTCGAAACACACGTGCTATCCGTCTCTGATATCTTTTCCACTTACCTAACAATTTACCACGATCTGAATATAAATTAGGTGGTAAGAACTCGAAAACTTAGTTAGCTGATTCTAACTACTTTGTGACCATTTATTTTCAATTGTTAAATATCTTCGTGCCTTTTTTCTTATAATTTGGGCACTTTGATTGACAGACGTGCTAAGGACATGATAATTCGAGCGCGCGTAGCCAGACTCGGTACAGTAGATTGCTATAATCAGCCTTATGTAATCCCAGTTGTATTTGTTTTCGATGGAGCATATTTTTTTATCCCTCTAGACAGGAAAACAAAAACTGTGACTCCCGGAGAACTCAGAAGGGTTAAAAACATAGAAAAAAACGCCAAAGTAGCTTTGATTATAGATAAGTATAGCGAAGCTTGGGAAAAGCTGTGGTTTATCATGATCATGGGACGAGCAGGGATAATTGAAAATAAAGACCAAATTGCACTCTTAAAAGAGATTCATAAGATGTTAATCACAAAATATCCTCAATATAAAAGCCTAGGGATGGGGGAGTCATGTATCAAAATACAGCCATTAAAAGTCACATCTTGGAAGAACGCTATGGACACGGTCCAGCATTAATGAAGACGATTCCATATCAACGAAATTTGATGTCCTTGTGTGTCGTACCTAGTTACCCAGATACAGAATAACCGTACTCATCCCCTCATTCTTAAGAAAAATAAGAAGAGTGGTGGCACGCTCACTTGTTCATCCGCAGAACGTCGACCTGGCCACTATGCAGCCAGTCTTTAAGTTCCTCGTGCGTCGGTTTTGCATCGTGCTTCCCGGCTAGACCAAGATGCAAAAGAACGTAATTAACTTGATTCAGCAAAGGCTTATTTTGTTCATCACCCTTCCGTGCCTTCTGTCTCAAATCAGAGGGAACATTTCCCCACCACTCATTAAAACTTCTCTTCCCTGTGTTTCCACTTTTTGAACCGAATCCTTTTGGCATTGTCATGGCATTAAAATATATTAATTCAATCTTTTTAAGGGTTTGCTTGAGTTCGCTCGGATGTATCCGACAATAACGGAGTAACAATGACATTCTCCGTGACGCCGAAAATTAGGGTATCGGATTTTTGCACGAGAGCTGCCACAAAGTCTATGATGACAGTATAGAATGCAAGGAGGAATATCGTGCAATCGGGGAATACAAATACAAATATAAAAGTCATGTTTCGATATAACATACTACATTCTAGTTTCATTTGGAAGATTATTACATTCAATCCACAATAGGTTGATTGTGAGAATGGGGACTTCTCATAATATACCCTTTCAGAAGTCATTCAAAGAGTGAAAACCAACTTGGCAGAATGGGAACGTGATTTTGACAGTTCAGATAATAGAAGCTCTTTCTGAGCAATTCCACACAGATTGAGGTACCGAAAAAATATAAAAAATGGAACGTAGAAATCTTGTCAGTTCATAAAGCCTTTGCCCCTCATCATATTTTTGGCGTCTTCGATAGAAATGTCAGCCCCAGGCACAATAATATCGGACTCAACGATTTCCTTATGTTCAAGGGGTAGCCCAACTTTTTTTACTAATCCAAGAACCTCATCTACTCTTCGAGCGAAGTCTTTTTCGCCTTGTTCATGTGTTTGAATTATTTTTATTAGATCATCATCTATCTTATTTATCTTCTTGGCAGTACGATTATCTACCTTGAACTGACCATGGCCGATGACTCTAACAATCGCATACCTGCTATCCTTTACCGCGGATCGATTATGCCAAAGTGGCTTCTTTTTGAGCCTTTTCTGCTTGAGATCTCTTACTCTGTGCCGATGGCCGCCACTTGAACCTTTTCTCGTGGTCTTTGATGGTCCTTCCTTTTTCATTCGACAACCACAGGCTGTTCTTCTTCCTCACCTTTGCTGTCTTCTGTGTTTTGCTCTTCGTTCCCCTCTGGTTGGTTTTTCTTTTTGGCGTTAGCTGCCTTTAACTTTGCTAATTCCTCATCGACTGAGCTTTTTACTGTCATTTTCTGTAGCTCCCCCTCTATATCATTACCACTGCCACTCGTCGTTGATGTTGATGTGTAATCTGTAAGAACACCTGAATCAATCATTTCATCTAAGGCCTGGGCTTTTGCCTTCATTTTTTCTGTTTTATCTTCTGCTCGATTCATTGCCATACCAACATCAGTCATTTCTTCTGAAATTCCTGTGACATTTTCTTTGATCCGTACTTGCGCTTCAGCTGCAGAATATTGTGCTTTTATGACCTCTTTTTTTGATTTAAATTCCTCAACTTTGGTAGACAGACGCCTTTCTGTATCTTCTAGCTTTTGCTGTTCAACCTGCATCTCTGTAACTTGTTTATCCAATCCTTGCGCCTGAAGCAGGTTAGCGTTCTTGCGTTCCAGAGCTAGCTTTGCCAAGTCCTCTCTGTTTGAGTCAACAGCACGGTGAGCCTGTTCGTCCAAGGTACGAATATTATCCCAAAGTCTCAGCTTCTGCATCTCCAGTCGCTTTTTGGCTGTTACCACTTCAGCAATATCCCGTCTTAACTTGTTTAGCATTTCAGCCTGTTTTATGTAAGAATAGTCTAACGCTTGTCTGGGATCTTCATGTTTATCCAGAATAATGTTTACCTTTTGCCTTATGACAGTGTAAATGCGGTTCATAAGTCCCATATTGAGTGAGGTTGAAGAGATCTCGATTTCTTATTAAATGTGACGAAGTCCAAAAATCTTTAGCTGTTGTAACCGAACCTGCGTCTTTCGTGTTCATCAGGCGGGCCGTAATCCTCCTTCTTTTTGAAATAACCCCAATACAGAAGGATCCCTCCGCCGATCAGCATGCCTATAACAAATTTCTCGTTGGTTATCTGTGCGTTTGTGTAATTATCAAGATAAAAGGCGAAGGACAAGTTGGTCGTAACAAAATAAAGATTTCTAAGGGCGATAATGGCTGCCATGACAATAAAAAGTATTCCCATTGCCGACATCCAGTTTTTTCCGCGTCTACTTCGTTCTTCCCCTTGTCGAAATTTCATGGTTCTACACTATTCGGATCCCTGGGTTCTTGATCTTATTTCTGTGAGCCGAATTTAATAGCATGGGAGTTAGAATTTCTGCCTGATATGAAATGGATAATGGCCCTAGGTATATAGGACGCAATCCGGCAATTTCAGATATCAAACTATTGACCGTTGATACAATATTCCGATCGTCTCCACACACAAAGGTGTCTGAATCAAGGCTTTCTGTTATGTTTTTGAGTCGGGCCTCAGAGATCGTATGAAATGCTGATACGATCCGGGATCTGGGAGGTAAGTTATCGGCAACGATCTCTGCAGCAGGTTTCTTCGACTGTTCTAGCGGAATGTAAACAAATCCTGCCCCAGTCTTTTCCATGGGAACGATGGGGGTTATAACAATACAATCATCCCTGAGTTGTTTTGATAGCTGTGAGCACATATCTGCAATGTGCTCGTAATGAATTGACAACAGAAGAATGTCAGATGATTTTGTAACCGCCAAATTTTCATCACCTGTAATGCTCCCAGTCATGCGATTCCCGTAGGACTCTTTGGCTACTTTCGCGTATGTTTCTGCTGCGTCTTTTGCCTTTTGAACCTCCCTGGAACCTATAATTACATCATGCCTAGAAGACCATCTCAAAGCGAACCCTTCACCCATACCTCCAGTCCCGCCTATTAATCCTACTTTCATCCTAGATGGTTCACCAAATGTTTGGTTATTAAGTTTATTAAAAAGAGATACTCCTCAGTATCTACTGGTATCTAAAGTTCAAGTATCATAAGGCTTAGTCGATTGCAGCGAAAATTAATATTATAATCCGCTTTTGAATTTGAGTGGTTTACTTGCCGCTGGTCATTCTTATGCGTCATGGACAAGCAGAGAACAATGTCAACAGAATCCTAGTAGGGCGACACATCGAGTCGCACTTGACTGACTACGGAAGACAACAAGTAGAAGACACGGCAAGGTACCTTCAAAATGTTCCGATAGAAAAAGTCTATGTTAGCCCCGTCACTCGCACTGTGGAGACCGCAAAAATTGTGAGTAAGATATTAGGAATAAGTTACGAAATCGATGAACGATTATACGAGATTGAGCTTGGGAAGCTAGTGGGTATGAATTACGATGACATTATCGATAAATACGGGAATTTATTTCTCAAGTTTTACGCAGGAGCCGATAGCATGCTTTCGAACTACGGTGTGGAGAGTTTTACGGCCGTGAAGCGAAGAATAAAAGACTTGATGGATGAAATTAAAGAGACTGAACACGATAAAAATGTGTTAATGATTACGCATTTGGATCCTATCAAAGCTGCGATCTCAGTTCTGCTTGACTTGAAACCGGAGGCTTTGTTTCATTGGCATATACGCAACGCCGCGCTAACAATTCTAAAACATGAAAGCAAAATATACTCGCTGTCTGGAGTCAACGTAATGAGCATGCACAGGTACCTAACCGAGTAGGACACGGCTTCGCGCAGATATTTGTCTTGGTAAGTAACTGCCGATATGTTGCATTTGTATCCGGCTGACCGTTAAGATATGATATCAATTACACATTGTCCTTGTCTCGAAGGCGTTCTCTTTTTTTTCGCCTATTCGTCGTCGAATTCTACTACAAAATATATAAGTCCGTTGTCTATGAGTTGTCGTGCTACGGCAAACACGGGCTAAGATATTTGCCGTCTATGGAAGTATCCTGGTATTATTGACAGCTGCAATTATGTCGGGAGGCGGTCCCTTGTCATTAGTTTCTACTTCCAGTGCACATCTAGATCATTTACCTCACTACAACGGAGGAGGCACGCCTGTAGGCAGGTTTTACGTCAATCAGGCAATAGACCCCGAATATACTCCACCATCGCAGCCTGCTAAAATTATCTTCAGTATACAAGATCAAAATGGTAATGACGTCTACAATGTCTATACCATGGTAGAGATCTATAGCGCCAGCACAGGAGAGCGACTGAAGGCTTTCCCTTGGACAAGAGAGGATATTGGAGACTTTGCACTTTATTACACTTTTCAGAAGATTGGTAATTATCAAATTGTTATAAGTATAGCCAATGACAACCCTAATGGCAATTATCCCAATGGCATAGATCCTCCCAGAACTATCTTAACTAATAATTTGAATTGTAGTTGCGATCGAGGCGTTCTAAACGTATCAGTATCAAGAAGTTTTGGGAATATCTTTAGCACCGCAGTCCTAAGCGGAATTGTAGGGATGATTGTAGTCTTCGGAGTTGTCGCTGCACTCACCTATCGAAGTCGAATCAGGAGTGGTGTGCATTTAGACGCAATAGACAAACAGGTCTTAAAATATTCAGTCATGCTCTTTGCAATAGCAGCAGGTATAGTACACCTTGCAGTCTTTTCTGAGCACGGTTCTCTCCGCCTCGAATACAGTATTTTCTTGTTAGCCGCCGGGGCCGCTCAGCTGTCCTACGGC
>DAOM01000124.1:3311-3733 GCA_002501855.1 Candidatus Nitrosopolaris nunavutensis | reverse complement strand
AGGGTTTGTCAGTCTCTTCACTATGCTACATTCGTTCATTTATTTCAAATCCCTGATATTCTTGTAATTTTCGACGACTCGAATATTTTCGTTAAAATCTGCTGCATAGTTAGAATTTTGTCCATATGGTGTTCCCTTGAACGACTCGAAGTCCTTTGCATATTGGTCTCCCGGGGGTGGCTGTGTACCGTATTGATATTTTCCACGTAATTCTTCTTCGTCTATCAAAAGCCACAATGTCTTACCGTCAAAAGCATCCGCAACATATTTTGGAACCCAGAATTTCTCTTTGCGGACAGTTCCTTTTTCTACGTGTAAGTAGTTTTCAGATACCTCTTTAATTTCCCCTAGGTCTTTTCCATCATTAGTTTTTACATTCTTGCCCTTAAGCGTTCTCCACAATGTGGTAGGTCCTGCTTTAT
>DAOM01000124.1:0-2999 GCA_002501855.1 Candidatus Nitrosopolaris nunavutensis | reverse complement strand
AGGTCCTGCTTTATTACTATCAGCTGTCATAGCAATATGCTACTATATTAGTGAAACCATGTATTTTAATGATTAAGGTCTGTTGAGCTTGCTGTTTTTACATCTGTTCTACGGTCAAAAAATATAATAACTGATAAATTGCATGATGTGAAACTACAATCAGGATTAAAGATGACCGATATTATATCATGGGATAAAGCCATTGATAGTAAAGTAAAGTAAAGTGATGATAAAGATCTAGGCAAGATTCAAAGTGTAACGAGGGATTATATTCAAACAAAAGAAGGAACGGTAGGTAAGAAGTACTATTATATCCCAAAATATTATTTCCAATGATACGACGGTGATCATCTCTGGGTTCATTCACAAAAGATGACGTTAAATCAAAATTTGAAGGGGAAAAAGCACCGCCTGAAGTAACCTTTGAAGCCCCTGGTTTGGTAGATACATGTTGCAAAATGATATAACGTTTAGAAATAGCTAGCATTGATAACAAAAACTGTCCTCCACTCAGCACAGGTCAATTTGTACGTTCTCAGATTGTTTTAACATAAAATGAATATTAAACCGAATTTTATTCATACAACAAGTGGATCACTAACAACAGCCTACTACCCGAGAGATCATGGGGCTGAGTTCAATGGTGGCGATGGCGTCATTTTAGTAGGCGCAGATGATGGATGATCTAAGTATAAAAAATTTGGCATCTAAACGAATGATAACCAATAGCGTGGAAGGAATGCAGAATAAGATTAATTACCGAATTTCTTCTAGGATGCTATTAATAATTCTATAGTCCCCAATGTTTTAGATTATCAAGAAATTCTTGACCATAACGACGTGCAATTTCTTGTTCTAACTCCCATGTAATCTGACCAGTCTCAAGAGTTTCAGCAACAACCTTAAAGTATTCTTCTAGTCCCGCAGGTGAGATAACTAGTACTCTTCCACCTTTGGAGCCTGACTGGTAATTGTGTGGAATACCTTTTGGAATGAATACGAAATCTCCAGTTTTGGCGTGATAAGATCGTTCATCATAATGTATTAAATACTCTCCTTCAAGTACATAATACGCTTCGGGCGCAGCTGGATGCATGTGAAGAGCAGGACCAATATTTGGGGGATGAATCATCTCTATTAATGAATATCTTCCTTCAGAATCATCCCCCGAAACTTTAATGAGCATTTTTGTGCCACGAAAGTTTATTTCTTCACCCTCTCCCCGTCTTATTGCAAAACCGTACATCAAGTAATAAATCAATACTAGTATAATATATTCATAAAGGTGATCATCTAGGCAATTCAATACATATCAAACGTATCCTTCTCAGTTCCATTTCAATGAAAGAAGAAACGAGGTCATTCTAGCATAACAGATGAAGAAGTCTACGTCCTTCTCCGTAAAATTCCTCCTGGCAAAGTTTCTACTTATGGAGATATCGCAAGAGCGCCGGGACACCCGAGTCAATGATATAAACATCATTTGGATTACAATTGGTATATACCTCAGTAGATTTCTTTCTCTACAAGGCCGCTGCTAATAATTAATACATATTTACGTCAAGTACACAAAGTGACAAAATACTAATGAAAACTCTTTTTATACTTGCTATTGATTAAACGTTTTATGGTCACAACCCAGCATATAATTCAAAATTGTTATATCACGGTATAGCTTTTATGAGGTTCTCTAAATTTCTGACTGAGGTGATGATAAACATGGCTTTTGATGGCATTACTTCCATTCCTCTGACCTGGGGGAATTCGCACCATTGGGGGCAATTACCGAAGCGCATTTTGACAAAACATTCAGCGTCAACATGAAAGGGCCTACTGTTCACGGTCCAAAAAAGCGGGGAGGATGCTAAAGAATTGGAATCTGTCCCTGAATTTTCCATTCTTGGAGTAGGTGCCCCCATAAAATTTGCAGATATAAACGATCGCATAGTAACGCTTGTAATACATTCGTCGAATGTATCAAATAGTCCAGACTCGAACCCAGAGACAACTCGCTTAAAGAGAAATGCACGGGAGAACGTATTAGAAAATATTATATCTATTATCAAGCTATAGCTATTGTAATATTGGCAAACTGTCCCAGATGCGGTAAAAGAATAGTAAAGTGGTTTGAGACCTGGTATGCTCAAGGGAATTGTAGCTGTCTATCTGTAGAAAACAAAACCATAGGGACACGAGATGAAGAGTATTAATTGGATATATAATAAATTTTGACTGGTTCTTTATTATTGAATAACAGAATGCCATTCTCGCTCATGTTTTTTTCGCTCGTCAATACTACGATATTGTAATTTGCAATAATGGCATTTCAATAGTGGTTTTCTTTTTAATTCCCTCAGTGATTGAGATCCCAACATCACATTGGATACCTTTAGCCTGCAATACCTCCTCCGTTAGGTGAACAATCTCCTCTTTATGCTATTCTTCCTCCTTGGTTAGCACGCTATTACTTCTAAATCTAAAGAAGGCAAATTCACTCAGAGGAATAGGTATGTTATTAATAACTCGCTATCTACTTTACAGTTTACCGTATATAAACAACCTAACTATTGTTTTGTTTGGTTTTGTTGCAGTGCCTGGTGCTGCGTAGGTGGAAGTGGTTGCTGCTGCGTCGGCAGTTTTGGTAGTTGGAAAAAAGGAAATCCACCAAAACTGCCACTACCATTACTACCGCCGCTACTACCAAGAGCATATGGCATTTGGCCATTCCACCTGTTGACAGCTAACCACTGAAGATACTGTGGACTTTGTTTTAATTGTGAAGTGATGACCTGGATTGCCTGAGATTCTCCGCTAGCTCTGGCTACATTCGCCCTAGCTGCTGCTTGAGCTTGTACAACTGTTTGGTTTGCTATTACCTGTATAGCTAGTAGATTATTTTGTTCTGTTAGAAACTTTTGGAAAGCTACTACTTTTGATTCTACCTGAGTAGCAAATGCTTGTGAGAATTTAAAGTCAGTTATGAATACTGTCTCGACAAC
>DAOM01000135.1 GCA_002501855.1 Candidatus Nitrosopolaris nunavutensis | reverse complement strand
TAGCAAAATAACAATAGGGGCAGTACTCTTTGCTGTAGAATTACTTTTTAGTCGCTTTTCCATTGAATATGAAATGTTAGAATACATAAAATAGTTTGTGGTACAAGTACCGAATTGCAAAAACATCTTTGTGTTTGAAAGAACTACTTTGTACTCTTTTTCCCATACCGATGGTATATGGCAAGTCCAATCGGCACTATTGTAGCGGTGGGAAGGCCATAAAGCAATACTGCTCTGCCAAAAGGAATACCTGATGGAGGATTACCAACAAACAGATCAAAACTGGCAATCATCGGATTTTCTTGATATATTGGATCGCCGTTTATTGTGGCATCAAAAGTTACTACGAAATTTGAGTTGCTTCTTTGTGAGGGAAAGAGATATCGCTAAATTCATAGAATCCGAACGGGGTTTGCTCAACCAATTGACCAGTCGCTTTGTCTTTTATAGTCAATGCAGCATAGACATTGTTTGCATTTGCATTATTTTTATCGAGGATACTAAAATTTAGGGTTGATTCTTCATTCGCAAATGAGAAGAGGCTGGAAAACTATTTGATAATTACCGATTTGCTTAATAGATCCAAAGAAATGACCATAGGCAAGATGAGTGGTTTCATCATCAAAGAAAAAAACATGTAGTATGATGACCTTAAGAAGTAAAAAGAATAGCGCTGAGACACTTTGAAGGTGTGATACTTTTAAAATCAATGCTGTGTCGCTAATATATCATTCTTTACACAACACGCGGGTTAGACTGGCTCTGATATAATCTCACTCGAACTAGGTAGCTGTTGACTAAAGCTCCTCGACCATCGCCGTATAGTTATTCACTACCGCGTCCGCTTCCTTTTGCTATCAATCATCGAGGCCATGTATCTCTTTGATGTTACGTCGAAGATTGAAGACATACTGATTCTAATTGTAGATATAGAATTATCGCATGTTATCTTTTTAGTAATGCTGACATTGTTTGGTATAGGAATATTCAGGGTTGACAAACAGGAATGACTCGTTTATAATAATAATAATAATAGTGGGCCCTGGTGTCAATACTTGGACGAACCAAATCTTGCTTGTAGCTATCATCGGCACGAAAGACAGACGCAGTTTAAATCACATATTCCAAATGTGACCTATCATAATTTATTCGTGTAGTAATTTCTGCAGGAATCATGGAAAGAATTTGTGAATATGTTGCTTTTCCCTTTATGGTTATCTTTGTGCGGACATTCACAAATTCTACGATGTCGTGGTCCCTCACGTATTTACTAGTGTTTTGACAGAACATTCATGTAGTGATAATTTACATCAGAGTAGTGGTCCGCTTATATGACCTTGTATAAGTTGGAATGTTCTAGCCATATGACCGACACTAAATAAAGGTACGTTGCTTCGTGATGTCTATTTGCAACTTTTGTGATTGCCTTAACGTACATATGCAATGGTCATTGGGATGGGATTTATTCTATGATCATTTAATTGTATTCTTGTGGTTGCTACTTGTGTGCATGGCTAGCGAATTTTCAATCTGTTGAGTAAATGATCCGATAATCTAGATAATACCGCTTTATGAGATTTAACAATTAAGATACAATCTATAACTACAACAATAAATAAAAAGAAATGAGAGCTTACTTTTGCCTATCTTTTATGACAATGTAGTTTTTGTTCTTGTCTTAGTATTTTGGAGTTGAAGATGTTGATGGTGCTGGTGCTGTTGATGCCGCTGTTGCTGTTGATGCCGAAGTAGCACTTCCAGATGACATCTGTCCTCGAACTTCTCCGGGCGGGTTTTGTGTTGTGTGAACGTTTACATACGCTTTGCCACCGTTGATAAGACTAATTAAATCAGTCATCTGTTTACCTTTTAATGGTCCTATCAGACTAGTAGAGTTAATGCTGCTCTGCGCAAGTGTCCCATCTACTTTACCAGTAGCTTTCGAAGGAATAAACAGATTAACTACAATTGGTCCATTGGCAGTACTTGAGCCCATATGGATGTGAGCTGCTATTACATGGTTGATATTGGTTACATTCAAGGTATATTTCATTTGTGTACCTGCTGCGTTAAGATCAAACGCTGCCATGCCGGACGCCGCTGACGTTATTGGAGGTACTTCGTTGGCCCCTGATAGTTTGGCAGTGAAATGTTGTTGTTGTGCGAAAGCCGTATTAGAGGATATAACAGCAAAACCACTACCTGCTATTGCAAGAAGGGATATTGCTACTACAAAGGGAAATGTTCCAAATGTTCTTCTAATATTCATTAGAATAGTTCTATTGATACTGGTTATATATTCATTTTGAGTAGGCTTGTCTGTCTATACTAGTATTGGAAGCTTAAAAAAATGGATTTTTATGAGGTTAATTTATGAGAATGAAATTTATTATATGATTTAAGAGGCATTATTTTCAATGATGATAAACAATAGCATTATTTTTTAGGCAGTCACTTACGCGACGGCAATGATGCCGTGCTAGATTCAGCCACGAAAGATGGACTTGATATACAGTTATGCCCAAAAAAACAAACGCAAAGGAGCTAAATGTAGAAATCCAAGTAAAAGGTCGTTATTCCAAGGTTATTCACTAGAGACAGCAAAAAGATTCGATAATAAGTCGATTGCGTACAGAAATTTAGGGTTGATTGTTATTGACGAGGGGGACGGCAGCATCAAGCTTACATCGCACGTTTTCGAGAAAGTGCCAATGATGCAATAACTATTCCAGCTATCCCTGCCCCTATACCAACCATTCCAATCAAGTAGGATCGATCTGCTGCACTCTTTACATCTTGAACCGATTTCATGGTATCCGCATTGCTCTTGGCAACGGAACCTATCACACTTTTTACCGAATCAATCTGATTAGCAAGTTGGCTAACAATACCCTGTAGCTGTGGTCCTATATTGTTTGTGTTAGTGCTAGTGCTAGCGCTGCCACCTGTGACTGTAGCATCTGTGCCAGAACCAGTTACTGTATCCGGGAAGGCCAGTTTCTGACTACTGTCTACTAGATCGAGAGGTAATTGGGAACTAATCTTCTGCCCTTGTATCGTCCCATTGAGAACAACGTAATAGGATCCAACTCTACTTGGGATCATCTTGCCAAGATATAATCCGTCGGTTGTTGGAGAGGGTAAAAAATCAAGCGACTTCGTTATTCCACCATACTTTACAAGTATGTTCATATTGGCCAAGGCATTAATTATAGGTGTCTGAGTTTTGCCACTCGTCTGATTAACGTCAAATATTACGCTGTTAAGTTGACCTGTTAACGGCGGTTCACCGTTCCAACCAACTTGTACTTGGATACTACCAAACTTTTTAGTTATGTGGGCCGAAGCTAGCTTGATAAGAACATTTTGAGATAGTACCACCAACACAATCAAAAAGCAGATAATTAAAGCAGGAAATGCGCGGATACTAAGCTGGAGCATGACGAACTGATATTTCCTCAAGGGTCTATGTAGGATATTATCTATTAATGTTTATGGTGTAATCGTCGAATATCTAACTGCCATCAACTATTATATACAGATAAATAGGCGGACAACAACACTTGATTCGATACTTGCACTAGTAAAACAGAAAAAATCTTATATTATGTATGCCATATAAAAATTAAGGACAACCCTTGATTACGCAGAAGAGGAGGAAGTTTGATTATTATTTCGCGATTGTGGCTATCGCGGCTTCGATATCTTTGGCTTCACCAATGCTTCCTTTGATACCTAAAGCTTACGCTCATGCATTTGTAATAGGAAGCGATCCGTCCCCGTCTCAGTCATTACCTACGCCACCATCTAAAGTAGTCGTCCACCTAAGCGAACCGGTCGACATTCATTATAGTTCAATAAAAGTCCTGGATGCCGGCGGGAAGGAAATTGATATGAAAGATGACCACTATGTCAACGGCGATCATACTGCTTTAAGCGTTACACTCCCGCCAGGTATTAAAGATGGAATATATACGGTTTCTACAAAAATGCTTTCCGAAACGGATGGGCATGTTACAGAAAATGCGTTCGTATTTGGGGTCGGACAGGCCGCAATCCCTACCGCTATTGCAAACGGTGGTAATGGTCAATCTTCTCAGCTCTATCTCCCAGAAGCATTTGCTAGATTCCCAACACTTGTCGGCCAAGTTATTGTAGTTGGTGGAGCTTTCGCAACATTGTGGTTGTGGAAGCCAGTAACTAAAATCGATTGGTTTTCAGGTGCAATAAAGGAAATACGTCGAATGATTGACAAGAGAATTGCAATTCTGATGATTATCGGCTCTGGCATACTTATAGCCTCTGACTTTGGAATGATCTACGCTGAGGCCAAGTCACTAGATGTCGGGATAGTTGATGCTATTGCAACGAAATTTGGTGGAGTTTGGGTTATCAGATTAGTTACATCGTTCGTTTTAATTGGCTTGTCTGCTGTTTTGTTTCGTAACCAAAGAAAAAATAAAGGCATAATCACCCAAAATAGGATTATCTATGGATTGCTCGGAGTAGGACTAATTGCGTTAGTAACGACTAGTGTAATTGGTCATGGAGCATCCCTAAATCCTGCATCAATACCGATCTTGATAGATTTTACACACAACTTGGCTGCTTCGTTGTGGATTGGTGGTGTAATATATCTTGCGTTTGTAGTAGTTCCTGCTGTTAAGCGATCCCAAACAGACGGATATGTTAAGGCATCCCTTCTGTCGCTTATTATCC
Source organism: Candidatus Nitrosopolaris nunavutensis (assembly GCA_002501855.1). Taxonomy (GTDB): domain Archaea; phylum Thermoproteota; class Nitrososphaeria; order Nitrososphaerales; family Nitrososphaeraceae; genus Nitrosopolaris; species Nitrosopolaris nunavutensis. The sequence continues at coordinate 2,000 of DAOM01000135.1, read as the reverse complement.
CACGGTTTTCAACAATTCCTGTAGTAATTCTTGGGATTATCGTAATTACCGGACCGTTCTTACTCTACCTTCTCGAACCCAATCTTGCTTTAACACTAGCGTCGTTGTATGGAAAGGCATTGATTGCCAAGCTCATTCTCGCAGCCGTGATGATAGGGATTGGAGCTTATAATCAAATGATTATTCAAAGAGATAATCTGAAAGTGGTACTTGTAGCACCGACTGCTAGCATTGCCGGAGGGGGTGGTCAATCCAAAATAGATAAATCAGTTGCCAAAAAAGGATCCGAATCTGAAAGTGGGTCTAGTAACCATTATCTTAATGGCAACGCAGTTATTTCAAAATTTGCCAAGACTACAAAAGCAGAAGCATTTGTCGGTTTGGCATTGCTGGCCGCTGTTGCAGTACTCGTTAATACTGGATTGCCTGCAGGTGAATTTCAGACCCAACTACAACAGCTACAACAACAACAACAGAACCTCCCAGGCTTGAATATAGCAAATGCATTTACAACACAGCAGCAAGGTTTTACAACGACGAATTTTGTTGAAAATAACGATAGAGTAACCCTATCAATTAATCCCTATACGCCAGGAAATAACAATTTTAAAATTTCATATACTGATTCCAACGGAAATCCAATTGATATATCGTCTGTTCAGCTAAGATACACCCAAACTGAGAAGGGGATTGGACCAATAACTGTAGACGCTGATAAGGCCTCAAAAGGGATATTTTCAGTTAATGCTGCATTTGGACTTGCCGGACCATGGAATCTACAAATTGAAGCAATGCAGGCAAAGGCGAACGCGCTTGATATTGTTACAGAATACAATCTGTTTCTTAAACCCAAATTAGGAGATTTCGTCTTCAGCGTTAAAGAATACAAGATGCCTGCAAATAATGCTCAGCCATTATTCATTCTTTATGACAAAAGCAGAAACCTAATTTGGACAGGGGATAGTAGCATAAACAGTGGTAGGATTTTTGACTTTAATCTGAATACGACCAAATATACTGAGCATAAAATTGCTGGTACGAGTCTAATTACTTCCATGGCACTAGATCCCTCAAGTAATGATATCTGGTTTATCGATCCTATAATCAAAGATCTTGGTCTTTACAAGCCAGAAACTAACACAGCACAGTTGTACAAGCTACCAGTTCAAGGAGTACCATCGGGGATAGCCGTGGACTCGAACTCGACTAATGTTTGGATTTCTCTGGCCAGTGCTAATGAGATCTTGAGATTCAATATTCAATCGAAGAGCTTCTCAACACCAATAAAACTTCCAAGCATGAATGCCGCTCCGTTAGGGATAATCATAGACCAGTCTGGTCAAATATGGATAGCGGAATCAGGAATAGGAAAATTAGCCAACATCGATCCCACGAAAAACTACAAAGTGAGCGAGTATGCTCCTATTGCAGGTACAAATAATACACTTAAAAGCCCTACTGCCCTGCTCGCTGATCCGACAACTGGAGATATCTATATCTCTGAACATGATGGCCACGCGGTTTCTATTTTTAACACCGTACTTAAGACTTTTAATCAATACTCGCCCCTCGATCCAAACGGGCTTCCATTTGGAATGACGCTAGACAATAATCGTAATTTATGGGTGGCAGAACACACAATAAACAAAATAGCGGTGATAGACCCTAGGACAGGAGAAAATAAAGAAGTCAATATTCCTCAACAGTCACCGTTTGTTCAGTGGATAACATCTGATTCTCACGGTAATGTTTGGTTGGCAGAACAGAGAGGGAATTCACTCGCTGTAATAACTAGCACTGCAAAGCCATCGCTGTCTAACTCTATAGCAAGCCTACCAGGTATTAGTTCTACTAACAAAATTAATAACAATCAAGCAAGCATTCCTTCACTGGGATTCAGCTATGCCGAGATAGTAGGCCCTTCTGTTGCAGCGGGTATTATACTAAGTGCCCTATTCTAAGCCAAGACCGTGATGGATTTGAAGCATAGCGAACAACTA
>DAOM01000082.1 GCA_002501855.1 Candidatus Nitrosopolaris nunavutensis | reverse complement strand
CCATGTGTGGAAGCAGCACAGTTTAACCAAACATCAATGATTTTCGTAGTAGTAGCAGCAACGTTGCTGACAGCAGCCGTAGCAACAGCTCTATATGCCGCGAGTTCTGCAGCGGCACAGATGAGTATGTCAGTAAGTAATTCGACTAGCGGTGCCAAGAATATGACAAACGCCACCACGGCTGGCAACATGACAAAGAATATGACGAGCGGCCCGTTTAAAACAGCTAACAAGACAAAATAAAACTCTGATTTGTTGCAAGCAGGCAACTTCACATTTTTTACAATTCACCAAAAAATTATAAGGTTCGTTTTCTCTGTTTATGGGTTCTATTACAATTCGTGCATGCCTTATCATGGCACGAGCGTTCCTGCGCGGAGAATCAATACAGGAAAGACAATAACCATCTCATTGGATGATGTTGCTCAGTCTCTATACGGAGTTGTCAGTTCTAAATCGCCGTTTTCAAATACACCAGAGCGATAACGTGTTGCCAAGGTGGGTCTTGCCCCAATCAAATGTAAGTAGTATAAACAACAGTGAGAAATAAAGCCCTCAGTTGCTTAGTCGGACAGATCGTCTGCACAAACCAGTTGGTAGCTAAGCTAGGAGTATCAAGACTTGTTGGGGGCTGCGATTAGATTTGTACGTTATGTATCAAAAGATCGCGGTGTGCTCTACTTTCAACATTCTCCGACATCCGTATTAATTCTCAATGTTCATATCGCCAAGTCTATTTTCATAGTGATGTTTCCCATTTGTTTGGTCTTATCAAGATCAGGGAATGTTGTTACTAATGTAATCCTTGTTGGATATATCTTATGTCTACTCAGGTCTAATAATACATAGCGTTAATGTGCTGCTGTGAATTGAATTGAGTCTCAGAAATCAGAAGGCGAGTACTCTCCTTGACAAATTCGAAGATCCAGAGGCGGGCTTGATTATTTTAATGCTACACAGCTATAACCACTAAACAAGTGAAGACGAAATCAGATTGCTATTGAGGTATATACAGTAGTGTTGCATATCAACCAAATGTAAGTTCAGCAGAGTGATAATAAGTTCAACAGATGGAATTGTGATAATATATTATTACCTGCGGCACTACCTATCGGGTTCGCATTTTTACATGCTGAGGGCGTATCACATAGATCCTTTAATTTGATCTGAACTCAGCAGCAGATTATGACTCTTGCAACGCTCAGAAAGTGTTTTGAAAATAGGACATATCTATGTCTCTTGCATTGCTAACCTTGAACTACTTAGATACTCCACCAGAAGTACTATTTAGCTTGATAATGTTTCCAAAAGTATTTCCATTATCGTGACTTGCTCTCATTAAAAAAAGGGAGACAATGTCATGCATTTTGGTACAATGTCATAGCATTGCCAAGATAATCATAAATCTCATTAGTATCAAGAAATAAAGGTCATTGATTTAGATCCTTTCTATCACATCTAGCACATTTATTATCTCGACTTTATCTATTTCATACTGCCAAAATGCTTAAGCTCAGACAAGTACTCTAGTCGCATTCTCAATTATAGTCTTCTCCCAATCGAAAACCAATTGGGTGTATTGAATTGTCATCATATTTGTTTATTACAATTTGATATCTGCGGACTTTTCTTTGCTGGGTTGATGTGATGTGATCCGCCTGTCAGTTGATTTTTGACGAATAGCCTACCTTCGTATTCTAATTTTAGAAGAGTAATATTTAGCTGAATATCAGAGTTTATTGCAGCAAGCTTGTCCTTAACTGATGCTTCAGGATTAGTTATTATTGCTTGAAGGTGTCGTTTATCGGCTAGTAAACGTTCTCTTGTTATGTCTATGTCCTGTAAAAAATATTCCTGACGCTTCGCTAATTGGTCGTTTACTATGTTGTCTCTCAGCTTCTGCATGTACTTCGTATAATTTCTATCACTTATGTTCAGACTTCCTTTGATTTCTTCTGAAGTCATACCGTCCAGTAATAATCGGTATATTTCGTTTAGCTCATGTTCTAGCATGGCTTTTGTTTTACGTGATCGAGGAGGACGAGAGATATTCATTGCAGGAACCAAATTGCACTAAAATTAACAACAATCTCCTGACTGTGTGGATCCTGTAGGTTTGTTCATTATCACTAGGTTACTAGCAAAGGCTATTTAGCTATTTCTTACCCCGCTAGTCAAACAACCTCGGGGACTGAAATGTAGTGCCACAAAACGAAAATAATTCCATACCAAATAGCGGAACAGAAGTATCAATAAACCATATTTTACTAGGGAAGAAATGTATCACAAAGTATCAATAAAATGAGAAGCACCCTCGAGGAGCTGAGATCTATATTGAGTGTCGATGATAGCATAGAGCTAATTGGCAACAGCCGGTGTATTCCTACTACATCCAATGTTAGAAGATCCTTTATTTCTACTATAAATTGAGAACAGATTTCTTGTTTAGTTGATGCACTAGGATTAACGAATATAAAGTATAACTTTATGTCCGGTCGAAGGTCATATGTCTGTTTCTCACGACCACCCGCATTTCCTGACACATTAATAATTTACAATTTGGGCAATACTTTCGGATGTCGAATAAATGCTAAGTTTGAGGATAAATCGGTAATAGCGGTAGGTGCTCGCCTAAGAATTTTGCATTGGCTCTTCCGTCAGGAAAATTCATTAATTAATTAGCTACTCTTTTGGATCTGTAATCCCCTGCTCATTTATAGTAAATAGTGCGTCTCTTTCAGGAAGATATGAACTTTTGATTATCCTAGCTATTCTGTTCCTACTTGAAACATGGCGATCGGGCTTGCCGCATAGATGCATAATTGCTTTTAAGTTATGGAGAAGGATATCATCTAGATACATTTGGTATCCGTGTAAAAAATAAAGTAAATATACCTTCTCAATATTAGAGGCAACAATGAAAAAAAGAAGAACTAGTCTGGTCTTAGCATCTGTGTTATTTATTATAGCCTCTTTGGTCTTGTCAACAACAAATACAATCTATAAAGTAATATCTCCCACATACGCTCAAACTAACGCAGCAGCACTTACTAATACTACTACATTAGCGGCTAACCTAGCTTGTAGCACAATAGAT
>DAOM01000315.1 GCA_002501855.1 Candidatus Nitrosopolaris nunavutensis | reverse complement strand
TAATAATACCATACTAATTCTTTATGGCGATTATAAGAACTGGTTTGCGACCTTCGCATTCTGGGTCTTTAAGTATTATGGATTCCAGGATGTCAGGCTGATGAACGGCGCAAGGAAGAAATTGTTTGAAGAAGACAGAGCTATTAGCTCAGACATACCATCATATCCAAGAGGTAACTTCAAGGCCTCTGATCCAGATAAGAGATTGAGAGCCTTCATCTCTTATGTGAAACAAATACTTGGATCGAAGGATAGAATAGTAATTGATGTTAGAAGCGAAGAGGAGTACACAGGAAAAATACTTGCTCCTCCTGAATATCCTACTGAACATGCTCAAAGAGGAGGACATATTCCTGGAGCTGTGAATATACCATGGGATTGGGCGGTTAATGAAGACGGAACGTTCAAGTCTGCTGATGAGCTAAAAAAGCTTTATGAATCAATAGGTGTCCTACCAGATAAAGAGGTGATAGCTTACTGTAGAGTCGGTGAGAGATCAGCATATACTTGGTTTGTGCTAACGTATCTTCTTGGATATCCTAATGTCAAGACCTACGATGCTGGATGGACTGAATGGGGTAATACACTTGGTAACCCTATTGAAAAGTAAAACGACTATGTATCTTTCGTTCTACTAAAACCTTGTTGCTTTTATACTTAGTAGTGATCATGCTATTTTATTGATTCTAAAATATAGATCTAGAATCTAAGATAGTTGTAGTCGATCTCGACTAGATGGTATTAAAACATATAAAGCACATTTGGTGGAAATTTTAACCGTGGCACATTTACATTTAAGGTAACAGTGCAAGTACGTACAGATGGATACGAGTCAGGATCTGCAACAACAACATTCACGCTAATACATAAAAATTGGCATCTTCGTAAATGCAACAAACCCGGCAAATGCAACAAACCCGGCAAATGTAACTATTCCTAAAAACGTAACTGCCATGAGAGCACTACCACCAACAGAGGGAACGACAGCAAAGACTCTGGGAAGCAGCCCTGACAATACTAATGGTACTAACATCATAGTCATTCCCATGTTTCTTCTAAGACCTGCAGCAAATACTATTATAACTGAAAGTCAATAATATAGATTCCGTATGGTGGATTCTAAGATCATGTCACACCATGACAAATAGACAAATATGGTCTGAATTTTAGACCGCCTGCGTTGAGAATATCGCCATACACAAAGGAGGGATTCTTAAATAACATCCATGTGCTTAAAATGTTTATCTAATTCTAGCTGTATACTTGTATTATGAAACAGATAGACGTTATTATTCCACACGAACGACTTAATAAAGTAAACGATATTCTTTACAAACACAAAGTGGGTGGTCTTTCGTTTTATGATATTAAGGGTAGAGGTCGGGTAGAACATAAATCGGTGGCAGAGAGGACGGCCGAAGGATACCAGACAGGAGGTAGATACGTCCCGGAATTCGGAACTCGAACTAAACTTGAAGTACTCGTACCAGATTCATTGGCAAAACAGATCATAGATGACCTTCTTGGAAGTTTAAGCACGGGATCAGTTTCAGATGGTAAAATCTTTGTGAAAGATGTCACTGAAGCTTATGATATTGGCTCAAAACAGAGCGGAGACGTTGCGGTGGGAAGTGGGGATGAAGTTTCCTGAATTAGTCAAGAACTCTACACGCTGACTAACGAACAATCGATCGGAGATTTAACACGAACCAAGTGTATAATAATTTTGAAATTAAACAATGATTCTAGAGTCTCAGCCATGATCGGATGGTCTGAATTTTTAATGATTACTGCATTGTTGCATGAATCTCATATCGTTCGATTGCATGGAACAGAACGGATTTTCGAGTATTAACGGCTACAAGCATTAACTACAATGATTTTTATTGATAGCGTACTTTTGTTGGTAAAACAACCAGTTTCATACCTTTGAGATACAAGAATCATAATTCAGCATTCAATTGATATTTAAAAATTAATTGGGCGACGTCGGCTAAAGTCACACAAACCTGACGTGTTAGTACTGCTAGTAATCCGTAATAATCCATCTGAATCTATCTATCAAATTTAATATTATCATCTCATTGGTATGCGAGCAGAGAGAAAGACAGTTAAATCCTTATCTGCTCCGATTCTTAAGAGATCCAAAAGAACCTATCTGACCTGAAGTTACATGAATGATCAAAAAGGGATTATGTTGGTACTATTCAGTAGAGATGCTTTGTTAAAGGAATCATTAATGCTGCCGATGTCTGTGAGGTTATCTCATTGCTGCTGACATCTGTGGATGTCGATTTACCTACGAACATTAACTAAATCAACGATATTGTTAGTTGTTATACCGCTTTTTTGCATAATAGAATTCCTCCGGCAGGAATAGCTCTTGCACATCAGGGGGAAACGCATCTTCTTGGATGACTCCCTTTCCTAGCGCAAAATCCTTTAGGAAGTCATCGCCGATAATTCGGGCTAACTTCTTTACGGGGTATAAATAGAGATTATCTATCCATGAGGGATATTTGGGTCTAACGTACCTACATCCTTCTGTTAGCTTCAAAGTAAAATACCATGCCAAACCTTCTCTAAGCTGCTGTGAATGATTTTTGATAATTATACCGTGTATTAGCTCATGCAAGTAATGACCAAATTTGGCAACGTCATACCTAATGATAATCTCCTTTAAATGATAATCAGTTATTGCAACGGATTTTGTATCATCATATTGCAAAGGTAGTTCTCGTCTTCTAGATATGACTTGAATTTCCATTTCCCAACTTCCATGGCATATAACTATGTCAAATGATGTTCTGACGCCAAAATATTCGGAGATAATCTGATTTGCATTATCGATGAACATTAATACTTTCTGCATTTCCTCCGTGGGAATGTCCGTAAGAACAGTCAAGCTCATGTTCGTATTCATTATATGTTGCCTGTAGCCGATCGTTTGGGGATTATTAACTAAATATGACTTATAAATATTAGCAATCTTTGCAAGATACTCATAAGAGGTTTGACATGAAGCATTGACTTCATGTCTATATAATTGAACTCTGCATAGAATATAATAGGCAATTGCCGTATTAATATAGAGAAAAAAAATTCGCAGCGCGGTGTGAGGAATGCAACTCGGTATTTGAGGATCCGATTCTTGCAAAAGAACACCAATCAAAGAAAAGACATAGAATAAGAGAGACTGAATTTCTGATAACCCGGTATTATTATTTCTGAGGAGAGGGAACAAACGCGTGTTTTTCGAGTATTGTGATGCCCATTCATGCGCGCGCGTCGCTGATATCGGCGTTAGGTTGTGGCTCCCAATGCAGTAATTCGTTCACAAAATCATATGGATAGAATGGTAGAATTTACATAAACTAATGATCAGAAAGTTCGACAATCATTAACATTCTCAGGCAGCAATCTAAAAGCAAAAACGTTGTTGAAAATTTGTATTATCCACGTCACAAGATTAAATTGTACTACGAAAATCCCATTAGATATGGAACCAACTAAGATGCAATTAGAGTTAAAGCCAGATACAATTACAATAAAGGTAAACATGTGGCAGGGCGTACTGACGACTAAGACCTTCGAAGGTCCTGATTGCTATACGCAAATGTTGAATTTTATTAAACAGGAATTCCCCGATAATCATTTTATCCATGCAACGATCGTTCTTGAATAAACCACCTTCAACGGATCAAATAATGGATACAAATCGATACTCCTATTAATGGTTCCTCGACATGTCATGAAGATTTTTATGGTAATTGTGACGGATAATACATATGAACGCATTTGATAGACATAAGAAAAACTTTACTGCGTGGTGTCAAGATTGTAATGACGTATTCGATGAAATCTGGACTGCTAACGCCCACCGTGATCAGAAAGGACATAAAATAAACGTTACCGAATTCTGGATTACAGGCAGAAGATAAAATAATAAGTATACAAACCAAATTTGACCAAAAATAGTTAACCTTTTCTCATTCCGCTAAACGAGGCATTAAGTATTATTTTCCTCGTGATTTTGATTATCTCATAGATTGCATTTCTAAGATCGCTGGCAACATTGCCGAGCATCCTCACTATTACGCCAGAATTATACGGCAAGATTGATGCGCCTCCTGAAAAATGCGTAAACTTCTGTAACCCAGAATTTATCTCATCCTTTAATTCTTTGACATAATCTGTCTTTGTAAGTATGTACGTACTACCTACGACATCAAAAGTGCCCAGTATTCCTAGTGTCTTCAAGTTGCGTTTCTTAGGCTCCAATATGGCAATATCAATGAACCTTAACGTATCCTCCTGATTCTTTGCTAATGCCTTCATGTAACAAATATCGTATTGAAATGATTCTCCGCTTGCAACTCTTCCAGGAACTATCATTTCGGAATAGATCATTGTTCCATTTTCATGAACCTTCAAATTAACTGTCTGGTAGAACCGTGAGTCACGGAAAGGAATTATTTGATCGGGAACAAATTCAAGGTAGCAACCTTCGTCAACAACAACATTTACTATCTGCGTGGCATAATTTCTCTCCATTCGGTATACCCTCGTTGCTCCCTGTGTAGTTATATGAGCACAAGCCTTATTTTTCAGTACTATATCCATCCTGTACCTGTCACCCTGCAGTATTCCTCCAGAAGGAGACATTATGTAGATATAAGCCATAGAAGGCAGTGACTCTTCCAAATAAAGTGCTCTTTGAGTGAAAAGTGGAATCTTAGAATACTGTTCTTTGACAACAGTCTTTCCTCTTTCTTCATCTTGCTCTAATAATAAAGTCAGAGCACCGATCTTGCCTGCTCTTCCCACCTGCAGCTGTTTCAGCTCTGATCCGTATGCCTGTACCTCCGGCGGAATATCATCAGGGGTGTAAAATTCTAGGCTACTCATTAATACTATCTATCGTATTGTAACCTATCTCTTTAGAACCGCGTTTGGAGGGGCCTCGAAAAGAATATCTCTGATTATGTGCTCTGTAACTTCCTCAGTTCCCTGGCCGTTTTTGCAGTTCACAAACACATACGGTTTATCTGCCTCGGATAACCTTGGCATCTCTTTCCATGACACTGAGGTCTGCGCCAACGTAAGGCGCAATATCGATCTTATTTATGACTAAGAGATCACAGCTCTCTATCCCTAGACCTCTTTTTCTTGGATATTTGTCACCACCCGAAACATCTATGATATAAATAAAGTAATCGGCTAGCGCAGGGCTAAAAGTGGTGGTAATATTGTCGCCCCCACTCTCAATTAGGATTAAATCTAGATCCCTATGCTTTGATTCCATCTCCTCTACAACCGAGATATTCATTGACGGATCTTCGCGTACGGCTGTATGAGGACATCCTCCAGTTGCAAGCCCTACTACCAAATCCTCAGACATCAAACCCCTTTCCGTAGCAAGATTTCGTCTCATCCGCTCAGCATCTTCCCTTGAGACCACATCATTTGATACTATCCCGGCTTTGTAACCTCTGGATGATAATCTAGGAACCACCTGCTCTATCAACATAGTCTTTCCTGAACCAACAGGCCCACCAATACCTAATCTAGGAATTCTCTTAGAGCTCATAAAAGAGTATTCTCTTAGAGCCCAATCAAGTAATAAACATTTTTGACGACATTCTTTCGTGTGCTATTTGGAGCATATCTATATCCGGGGCAAACTGCCACATGCTAGTTAATGGTCTATCAATATTCTTTTCTACAGTCTCCGAGATAGTCGGTTTTAACTCATGAATGATTCTTTGTCCATCAAAATGCTGTAGCACTCCCAGTCTTAGTGCCGCCCCCACCATGCTTACGCTGAAACCATAAAGCATCATAAGACCAGCCTTATACTTTGAAATGCCAAGGGCATTGCTACATACCGCCAAAGCTACAGGATAAACTCCGGAAGCTCTCTTATCCATTATTGCTTCTTGATATCCATTCAATATGCTGTTATCAGTTCTGAATGAGCTCACACATCTTAGTACCTGCGTTCCAGATCGGGTCGAAGCATTTCTTACTTCCTCAATAAGCTTCATTGAGAATATTATAGTATCCACTTCTACTAGTTTCTGCAAATCTTTTCTTTGTATATGTTCATACGAGTTCCCAAGAGCACTACAATCAGCTGGGCCTATCTGATGTTCCAGATACACTTTTATCAGATCGCGCAATTGATCCGCATCTGTAATCTTCCTATTACTGTAGTATAAAGCCTCCAAACCACTGGATGTTGTATACATACCACTTGGAAAAAAAGAATCAGAGAGCTGCAACATGCTTATTTCCTCTATGCTTGCTTTATGAATGCTCATGTATTTCTGTTCCAGCTTCCGATTCGAACACCATCGTTGTCTTTTTGATATCCAGATGTTCATTAATTGGTTCGAAGAGCTTCTTGAACATCTCCAGTTCGGTATCTGCTTGAATTGGAAAGTATATTTTGTTTCCCTCTAACTTTATTGGTCGATGCAGATTACCTATAGTATGACCGACCCTAACAGGTACTTCGACACTATCGTCTTCGTGCATGTTATCTCTAATCTCTATCATAATCACGTCCTCCGGTTCTATCCCAACAACAACCATTTTGTTTTCTGTTATAATTATAACATCGCCATTTTTAAGCCAAGTTCCTGGTGGAATGGTCAGAACGACATCTGTCCCCTTGTCAGAAAGTTTTCTCATTCTTACTCGTTGAGATTCTAATCTGCTAATTTTAATTGTCTCACAAACCTTTCTCGCAGTCATTTCATCATATTTTTCCTTGAGTTTCTTATCTCTGTTGATATTTCCAAGTACTGAATCCACTGTGATCAATTTCTATTGTATTTTCTCCTTTTCTTTCGTCTTCCTCGATTCATGGCTCTTCTTTACTGCTTCAATCATATCAAACAATCTTTGTGTGTAGTCAACATGACCATAATGTCCAAGAGTTGATCTACCAACGCTCGCAACAACAAATCCCTGATCACCAATTTTTACTTTGGCGTTAATCTCAAACTTTTCAGCAATAACACATGTTGTAACCTTATGGTCTGGATAATCAAGGTTAAGGTGTGATGCAGGATCAATCAAGCC
>DAOM01000108.1:7384-7595 GCA_002501855.1 Candidatus Nitrosopolaris nunavutensis | reverse complement strand
CACACTCTCTGTAAGTAGCTCCCATATTTTTAGCGGTCCAACCTTTTCCTTACAATTCGATATGGTTTGCAGGAATCTATGTGAGAGGTTGTATTCCAAAATTATTTTTGGTAAGAGCCGTTATGAAGGTGGTAAGAAATATTGTAGAAGATGTGAGGTTTACTTTTACCACAACGGTGTGTTCTGTCCTTGTTGCGGTATGGCATTGAGA
>DAOM01000108.1:0-7077 GCA_002501855.1 Candidatus Nitrosopolaris nunavutensis | reverse complement strand
GGTGTGTTCTGTTCTTGTTGCGGTATGGCATTGAGAACTACAGCCACTGCTAGAAGAGACAAAGAAAAACTAAAACAAAATCAACACCTAAGACTGCTATTACAAAGGCTAATGAATGAATAATGAAATGAATAAATCCTTGGGGTCGTTTACCAAATTCCTTTGTTAGAGTGATAATTATGCCCTTGGTATTATGAGTAATAAAAAGAGAAGGCGGCACCAAGAATTTAGATAATAGCTAACAAAGGATCCTTTGCTTTTTGCTATATTGATATCAATCCAGTGTGATTTTTATCCAATACTTGTGTAGCGTACTCTGAGGGTACGTACACAAATTGATGGTAACTTGAATCTCTGAAGTTCTGAGCTACGGTGCCCATAAGTATAATACTCTTTACTTTCGTCGAATTATCAATTGCAACTCTTGGAGTAATAACTGTACCTTCACTATGTCCGATTATACTTATCCTCTTCGGATCCACTTCATGTTGCTGCGTAAGAACATTCAAAGCTCTCTCTGCATCATGTGTTAGATCATTTACTGTCGTATTTCCCCATACATTTTTGTCCAAAATAGCAAAATTTGCACCTATGCCTCTCTTATCATATCTGAGTACTGCAAAGCCTCTTTCGGATAGATAGTTTTCTTCTGTCCAAAACAGTTTGATATTTTTAACAGTATAATTCATGTCAATCGCTCGAGAACCCGGTATAAGAAGCACAGCAGGGAACGGACCCTTGCCAACAGCGAGGATAGTTAATTGAGCATTAGTCTTTACTCCATTACCTATTTGGAACCAGGACATGCGTCGAACTCATGCTGATCATGATGTCCACCAACATCATGTGGATTTCCTCCCTCAAACCCGCTTGATGTCGTGCCTGAAGGGTCATGAGGATTTCCAGTAGAAGAGTCCTTATCATGCGGATTTCCAGTACAGCCGAGCGGTACAGCCGCAAAAGCTGAAGGGACTTGTATAACTCCGACTATTGTTATTAAGGCCAAGGCGCTAATGCTTACGCCAAACATCAGGATGTAGTGTTGAACTTTAAACAATCTACAAGAATAAAGATGAGTACTCTATAAGCCTTCCTCACTTCAGGAGAGTCCTACAGGTGAGATTGTTTGATCCCAACTAGCGCGTGGCACCAGAAGAATATTGTAAGTTAAAATCTTGCTGTTGTTTGTGTCATCTTTCACCGGATGGATGGTTTGATGGGTTTAACCTAGAACTAGTGGGGAAGTAGACCGGCGGGAAGTCGACCTATTTGTACTGGCGGCACCCCACAGATTGTAGCGTCGCATGCCCAATGGAAGTTTGCGAAATCAAAGCTCCCTTCTGCCTTCTGAATTGCACTACATGAGTTAATCCCATTACAACTCCCCGCCCCTAGCCCCGCAATATTTACTAGCTCATATCTGAATACTCCGAATACCGTATTGTACGTGACAGCACGTATGATACCGTAATAAATTCTACGCGCCAATACTAATTGAGCGCTTTTTATTTACTGCTTAATCAGACTGGGCCCTATGAGGAATTTCTTAGAGAACATAGTAAGGAATTAAGATATAGAGAAAGAAGGACAACTAAATAAATACAAACGAAATGCACTGAACTGCAATGTCTCATTATATTATCCTAGTCAATTTTACAGATCAAGGAATCAAGAACGTAAAAGATAGTCCAAAGAGAGCTGAAGCTTTTAAGAGTGCAGTTGAAAAGAAAGGCGGGAAAGTCATTAACTTGTATTATACACTCGGAAAGCATGACATTGTAGCTATAGTTGAAGCTCCAAATGACGAAGCAATAGCGTCAGTTTTGTATGTTACCGGAAGCCTAGGGAATGTACGTACTAAAACACTTAAAGCATTTCCAATGTCTGAAGCAGCTAAAATAATTGAAAAATTATCTTAAATCAAAGAGTAACATTTACTGGAAATTTCTGTAAATAGTTGTTTGTAAATGCCTTGTTTTCTTCGGAGAAAAGAATCGGTTGAATGAATATGAGATATTACATGCCTATCGGGCTTTAGGATATATTTCTAAAGTAGGGGTAACCGTGAAAATACCCAGGACTTTTCCTAGCGTAGACAAGAACGCAATGATGAGAAAGGAAGCCACTGATTTTAATCAGTGGTAGTTCACAGACGTTAAATACAGATGTGAGCTCCTACGTATACGGTCATGGCACAACTTCTTTATTTTCTACCTATGACTTCCTCAAACGCGGTGTAGAAAATTTTTGCTATGTTCAACTATATGCATCGTTTTCTTTCATGTACTTTCTCATAAACCATTGAATGAATGCCCTGTCTACCTTCTTAACCTGCGCTCTTTCTAGAGCAGTGTAGTAGCTGTTTCTACCACTATAAGGAATATCGAGCATAGGATAACCTTCCTTGTTTAATACAAAATTCATCATCAGTCTGGAGATCCTGCCATTTCCATCTCCAAAGGGATGTATGGTCACGAATTTCAAGTGAACAAAAGCTGCCAGCTCCACGGGATGATGGAGTTCAATCTTACCCTTATTCCTATCATACCATTTGAAGAATTCTCGAAGAAGCGGATAAACTTCAACAGGAAGTGGAGGGATGAATTTACTACCTGAGATACGTGTTTGATGCTTTCTAATCTTGCCTGCAATATCTGGCTTGGTCTCTTGAAATAGATTCCTATGCCATTCAACAACGAGATTGAGGGACAGATCCTTTTTTTTGCTAATTAATACCTCGGCATAGAACAACCTCTTGTGTGCCTCTGCCTCTTTGACGTCTTCCAGCGGCTTGTCTTTTGGTGTTATGCCTTTCTCAAGCAAATTGGCAGTTTCTTTCAGGGTTAGCTTAGAGCCCTCTATTCTTTGCGTATTGTAGGTAAATCTGCTTGCGAAGATCTCCATCTGCTTCTCTCTGGAGGATCTGGGCATCAGTTTGATTTCTTTCGAATATTTTTCTTTTATTCGATCTAAGAGAGGATACCACTCCTTCTCATAAATGGTCTTGAGCAGTTTTCCCTTGATTTCTTCGATATTCTTCGGTATTTTCCTTCCTAAGTAAATCTCCTTACTCTGCACTTTTGGCCCTTTCCTTATGCTATGTTGGAGATAGTAGTAAGTACCAGTGCCTACTCTTCTCTTCTTTATGGTTACCACAGAACCTACCCTTACAAATCTATATATTTATATGTTTTATTAAGATTGTAAGGGTAGACATCAAAATACCGGATTTGGCTATCTTGGCTGACGAAATATGGTCTAATTCTAGGGGCAGGCTCTATATCGTACAATAGTCATACCGCTCACGATGCACTGTGGGTGGTTGCATGGACAGAAAATGCACCAAAAGGCATAGCCTCAAATATTGATACTTTAAAGAAAACATTTATGCAAATCGCAGATTCATACAATGATTATGATCAAAACGGAATATCATGCCACTAGCGAGTTATTGAGATTATCGAGACAGCTTTAACAAATATTACATTATCTTAACTTATTTGAGACGGGTGGAATTTTGATCCACCAACGCAGATGGAACAATTTTGGTGATGTATTCAACCTCTTCCCAAGGTATTAGTTAGAATGCCAGTCAATATCGATTTTGTCGATAACCTATTTAGCTGATCTCTGGACCAATTCTTTCTGAAGAAATTCTTGCTTAAGATTAGTACTCTGAATTCAGAGTTGGCTAGAATATAGCTAATTTTTTCAGTCAAGGTGTCACCAATTTCTGGTATAATTCATCCTACCACACATTTGGTTTATAATACTCTAGCCCCTTTGTAACAGGTTGTAAAACGTAAACAATATTAGATCATTTTTATTCTTGATATAGCAGAGGATTGAATGTGGCAAGACAACCTAGAATAATTAATATAATAGTTTAGCGTCGAATACTGGCAATTCAAAGATTGACCAATAGCAAAGGATATGGAACAGCCCCCAGGACAAAGAAACAGATTTATCCAAACACAAAAGAAAAAGAGGCCATATTCATTCTATGTGATACGTGTTATTGGTCTGCAACATACTTTACTGAGCTTATGCTGCCAGCAGAAGATAGGTGCCCTAATTATCAAAATACAGAACTTTCAAGCTTTCCGATATTACCCAATCAATCATTCACCTCGAATTACAACGAGAAAATAGGAATAAAATTAGAATTCAAACTGAGGAAAGGATAGAAGAAGATTATCTAATGCTAATATCGAAGTACTGAAACCCTGCAATCATAACTTGTTACATTATCAATGCTAGTAATTAATGACAAAAATTCCCGCTTTCAAAGCTAGCAGCTAGAGAATATGGAATTAGATGATGCTATACGTCTGTTAGTGGGGCTATCGTGGTAGATGAAGCGTGCAATAAACATCATGCCCAGATACTCCAGATAAGCGCGGCTGGACTGGCGTTCCAGGTTAGGATGCTGTGTTAAGCCCGTTTCAGTCCTGAATTTTTAGCCGCTAAAACCGTCGAGTTTCATCTATTCTCTAATAACTAATGCTGAGTAAACGCGAATGTGACTAAAGGTACTCGTTCACGTTCAGTACTAGTGTCTTTTTGCCTATTGTGTGACGGTAAGAGGTTGTTCTTGTACCTTCTCAAGCTCTGGTTGCTCTTCTTCTAAGTCTTCTTCGACAATCTTCTTCACCCGCCACTTATCTTTGAGTTCATAACCGATGAAGTCGCACATACATTAACATCGCATTCATACCTTAAATCAGTTTCTTTACTGTGCGATACCAAGAGGCGATGAGAACCGACGCAAACGAGGAATTGTTACGGGTATTGTGGAATTAAGCCCTGTTTGGTCGGTTGGCTGCTGCAGTTTCCGTTCTGGAATAAACCAAGGTATGATGGCGAATTCTCCTGGAATGATGGTTAAACATCATCCTTAGGAGAATGCTCCTGCACTTACAAACAACGAATTAATAACAAGCATCGTCGATGTATTGGGAACTTCCGGTGCAGACATAATCCAACAAATTAGAACAGCGTCAGGTAAGCTACTTACACTCACAATCGGTCATGACAATAAAGAAGAAGATGACGTGACTAAATCAAGGATAGAGAAAGAAGAGAAGAGAGAAAGTTCTCCACGTGGTAGCAATGCATATCAACTAAACCAAACGAAAGTTAGCCTTTAACTTGGAACTACAGTTCCTAGAATGTCAGCGTGCTAAACAAAACTCATCGTTTATTTCGTTTATTTCACTTTTGTTTCTAGCATCAATAATGAATGAATAACTTTGGGGGCAAGTCACAAGATTGGCACGTATACAATGCAGCAGACAATACAAGTTGTGAAATACATTTGGTTACACATGACGAATTAAGATTGACATTGAAATTTAAAAATGATGCTAATGTCTTGGTTACTTTAACACGGATCAGATACAATTTCGAAGACCAGATGCAAGAATCGCAGCAACCTTTATGAGGTATCACTTATATTTCGACTTCTTTTGATTTCTTGTGGGCTAAAACCATCGATTATTGAACCAATATGAAACAATTCGTGATAACTATAGTCTGAATTCACAAGTTACGTTAACATAATTTTCAACTGGAATACTGTCTGGCAAAGTATTTGGCTGCAATACTACCATTATGGTTTGATAGTCTTAGTCGTGGCAACTTCCTGGAGATTTTATGTCCTGCTTTTCGACAATTGTGATATCTTAAGAAGATTTGACAGAACCTCACTACTTGGAGCCCTTCAGGATCTTACTGTGCTTGGACTCATTTACTATTGACGGGTTTACACTAGGAAGAGACGGTGGAAATGCACCGCCTGTAGTCTTGGCATTATTAGCAGGTGTTGGCGGTATAGGTTGTAGTTGTCCTTTGGCAGCCACTCCTGTCACGTTTACGCTATAAAATTTCGTCAAATTGATATTCTGTGGACAAGAGTATTTTGCAGTCATCTTGTTTACTCCTTCTTTAATCGTGCCATACTTTGGAGTAGCGGCAAAGGTCCAATTTGAATAGTCATTTGGCCCCTTATTTCCTGTTGATGTCGCTTGCTGGTATGGTTTTATTCCGTTAATAATGACTGAAACGGCACAATGGTTAGTTGCGTTAGATGAGGATGTTCCGGAGATTAGGATGTTGCCTACAGGAACGTGCTGACCTTTGGCAGGTGAAGTAATTTTCACGAAGGCATACGCTGAGGTAGCAGCAAGACCAGCTGCAAGCAGACTAATTCCAAGAACCGATATGATTATGATTTGTATACCGAATCCTTGAAACTTCATATCAGAAATACTAATTAGAAATGTCTAATATGCCTTTCCCGAAGATTGTGCGATCTGATGATAGGCCTATCACATCAAGAAAATTGTAAATGATAACGGTAATTTCATTTATCAAGGATGTGTTCGGTTTTTGCAGCCACTAAATTTAAAAAAATAAACATCGATTCATTATGTGCAGCCTTCCATTTTTTGTATATAATAACCTCTTGATGTAATGTCCCTTTCAACTACAGGTTGAGCTTCCTGGATATGGCAAAATTGGCATTCTTCCTGAGTCATTCTCTGACCACCCTGACCAGCGCTCTCAAGATACTGCTTACCATACTCTATTGCCTTTTCTTGTTGTGTATTTTCTTCGACAATAACATCAAAATGCATAGTCTTCCCGTCCTTTTTCTCTACATATGTATCATAAACTGCGCATTGCATAGTCTACGTTTTCGATAAAAGATTATTTAATTCTTCCTTACTACAATATAAACAACGATAATTGAAAGAATCTAGAATCAAGAGGTGTTAACAGAGGTTAGAAATGGAAAGATCAAAGTTGATAACGATTTATGCTAACGATTTACTGCACTGTCAGGTGATAGGTGACACCATTGACGAAAGTTTGGGTGCTTGTAGACGTAACCTAGCCGGCTATTGCCTTAAAGCTAATATCGTGTCTTCCAAGTGGAAGAGGTTGTAATATCCAAAAAGGTGACCCTTTTCTTTAAGTATAAACGGTTTTTCTTTTGCTATGGATAATTGCCCGCCTTCTAGCTAGCAAGTAACGCAAGACTATGATCTGGATATAGCATATATTATGTAGTTA
>DAOM01000024.1 GCA_002501855.1 Candidatus Nitrosopolaris nunavutensis | reverse complement strand
AGATGTTTATAAGAGACAGGATCGGTACTGCAGTGCAATGCACAGTACTCCTCGAGCTATTATATTTCCTGTTTAAACGAGAATACAGCCAATAGGCATAACCATCTTGATCCTGTCTCTTTCCCGAGTGACAGGATCAATCATAATTAAGAGTATTTTCAAATGTAAGCATATCGTTATTTTACAACTAATACAGGGCAATGGGCATAAGTCACTATGCCAGAGGCAGTACTTCCTAGCAATAATTTCTTAAAGCCTGATAAGCCTCTTGAACCTATGACTATGAGGTCAATGTTCTGACGTTCAGCATAATCTACTATTGCTCCTATTACTGACGCAGGGTCAACAATAAATTCTATTTTTAACTTAACGCCGTTCTGGTCTGCTTTTTCTTTAACTTCAATTAGCCATTTTTGAGCTTTTTGTTTTGCGCTGTCCACTATTGTATCTATGGTACTAGATGTGACCAACGTTGCAACAGTTGATGAGTATAGATATTTCATTTGTGAATGAATTACATGTAATACAATTATCTGAAAGCCATCACTCTTTTTTGCCATTGCAATACCATATTCTGTAGCTTTCATAGACGACTCTGAGCCATCTGTTGGAAGTAATATTCTGGAAAATTCTTTGTTCTTTGCTTTGTACATATAAGAATCTCATCCAGTGATGGAGATTTAAAAAGTTTGAATGCAGTGCAATGCACAATATTCCAATCTATAATATACCATTTGTAATCATAAGCAATACCGGGGAAATCGTATGAGTAGTATAGAAACCATCTCAGTATCTAGCTTTATGACTAGAGATGTAAAAACGGAAAAAGAAGACCAAAATGTTCTAACAGCGTATAGAATCATGAATGAAAATAATATCGGATGTGTTATTATTGTAAAGAAAGACGACAAACCAATAGGCATAATCACAGAAAGAGATGTTGTACGGCTGTTAGGATCGTTAAATCCATCTTTATTACAGATTCCACTACGCGACATAATGAGTAAACCCGTGATTACTATCTCAATAAATAGTTCCCTTAGAGATGCAATCCAAACCATGCAGCAAAATAATATTCGTCGCCTTGTAATAACTGACGGTGAAAGAATGGTAGGCATAATCAGGGATAAGGACATATTCAGAGCAATAATGAATAATCAAGATCTTATACCTAGTTTGCTAGGTGACAAACTGCTGATAGAACGTAAAACAGTATACGACCAATTTGGCCAACATTGGTTTGGGGACATTCTTCATAAGCGTTAAAGATCTGGAGTGATTTCATATAGTACCATTCTATCTGCTCTCTGCTAGTGATAAGAGCTATTGGTACTACGAGCAATTTTAAGAGGAAAAGAAAAATAAGACACCGTTAGAAATTTTACTATTTTCTGAAGTAAGCATTAGTATTACGGTTCCCAGTTTGAGGGAAACTTATATCCAATAAGTATGACGAAGAACATGAAGTATAATTCAGTTCATACATCAATACTTGTTAACCAAAGCGTAGTATATGTGTTTATTATTACATACGATACCACTACTAGAGTCAATACACAATGAAGAGAATAGATCTAATAATTCCTCATGAACGTCTAATTGAAGTTAATAAAATTCTTCATAAGCATATGGCAGGAGGTATGACATTTTGTGATATTAAGGGTAGAGGGCGTTCAAAGCATGAACCTGTATCAGTTGGTAGAGGTGTAACGAGATATGTTCCAGAATTCGTATCTTGGACAAAGATTGAAGTACTGGTACCAGATAGCATGGCTAAACCAATAATTGATGATATACTGAAAGTAATAAGCACAGGTTCAGCATCGGACGGCAAGATATTTCTATATGATGTTGCTGAGGCCTACGACATAGGAACAAAGGAGACTGGAGACGTAGCATTATAGCGTAAGCCAAAATAGGCGTAAGAGGAATTGGCAAGGTGTACTCGGTTTCGTCAAACAAAAGCCAGAATTATGAGGTAGTATTATCAATCTAAAAGAATTCTTATACTGCGTTACTACATACTTGTTCAAGTGTTATAGGCCAATGACCGTAATAGAGCGAGTATTTGCAACCCAGATCTAATAATAATATATTATTAGAGTAGCGATCGGAGAATTATAAGAAGTATTCTAAGTTCTAGACTTGGCTACTCTTGCTAAGGACTATACAAAGGAATTGCAAGCATGGTAGATGATACGCGTGCTATTGGAGTTTGCAGTCATGTCGTGGCGTTACATTTTGGTTTTTCAGCGTTACATTTCAGTTTCTTAAGTGATTGACATATAGATTTCTCCACATCGGTCAAAAGATCTTTAAGAACACCTTCGTCATTCTTACCAACTTCCAGCTCCGTGTTGTAATATTTCATCCACGAATAAGTATGCTGCAGATCTTCAAATGTTTCGAAAGAAAGTAATGAATGCCTCCCTGTTAAAATTATAGCATCCCACATATCAGTGAAGAAAGGTTTGTAGTCTTTGTATTGGTTTGACTCTTCTTTAAATCGCAGTTTGTTCTCTAAATCATTAATAACGAAGATGATAGTTTTTTTCTTTGTTTCTGTTTCTTTGCGTCGACGTGCTTTTTCCTCAAGCCATCTTTCAAAGTAAATTGAGCCAACAATAATTGCAGCTAACAAGATGTTTTCGATAAGTACCTGGTCCCATGCTATTACCTATGTTTATTTTTGCACCCATTCTTTGGTTTGGTTATTTTCTTAAATATAGTTAAGATTCTTAGATTGCTATTAACGATTGTCAATTTGAAATATATACGACCATGTTTTCTGTAGAAATTTGGTTGGTTTGGTACTAAATCAATCCAAAGTATTATAGTTGCTATTCAATACTGGTGTTTCTTGTTTTTTGTTCTGCAATACTACCGGTACTCATCTTTGTTTCATGGTTGGAATTAACGCTAGAATATGTCTAATATATACTCCATTCTCCACTCACAGAATAATGATAATCATAATTAATCTGTATCTGTGAGCTTGCTTAATTCTCCTGAAATGCTTCTACCAAATCCCTGGCCGTTACTATGGATACAGGGTTACTATCCTGTGATAGTGGATCTGTAAGTAATAGCCTTTTCATTTTGTTAAGATACATTATATTTGCAGCCTCAATCGCACGTATTCCAATCTGTGCTGTTATCAATGGTGTCGAACTATAATCACCTACTTTTTCGTCTAAATCTATCCCTCTTGATAATATCTTGGTCAGTAGATCTCTTTCTGTGAATATACCATATGGAGTTTTGCTTTTCTTGGTGTTTTTATTATTTACGATAAGAACACTTCCAATTCTGCGTCTATGCATCATTCTGACTGCTTTCATGATAGCGTTATTGTATTCTAGATTGAATATCTTTCTGGTCATGACCTGTTCTAATGGTGGGTTTATGTCTGTTGTTCTAAAGGCTTTGACTATGTCTGATGCTGTAATTATTCCAACAAGCCCATTACTTTCGTTATCAAACACCAATAACCTAGACTTCTTGGAGATCATTGTTTTGGCAGCATCGAGTATAGTGGTGTCAGGTTTTACTGCTTCGAATGGTTGAACCCTGACATACTCAAGCAATCGATTAGGAATTCTTAGCCATTGTGATAAGTATTGTAGAATCTCCCTTTCCGTAAGAATGCCAACTGGTCTTTCATTTTCTACAACTATTAGATTTCCGATCCCTTTCCCGGCCATCTTAGTTGCAGCATCTGTAAAAGTAATATCAGACTGTACCGTAATTGGATTAGGAGTCATATATTCTGCTACCTTTAATTCAGGAGTTTGAGCTTCAAGATTCAAATGTTTTTAGACCTTGTATTATTAGTCCATTTCATTTAAACTACTCTATTATCCGGCATTTCAAATTGTAATTCAATATTCTCTTTCTATTGCTAATCCTTTATGACATTTGTAACACGCACCACACCATTCACATATTTGTGAGGTCTCTGTACTGCATTTTAAGCAGATACTTTCTGAATTATGAATTTTGACTTCGTGAAAGTCGTGAGGTGACTTGATCCTTGTCACTTTATTTCAACTTTTGTAGTTTCTTCTTCTGGTTTAGTTGGATTCTTTTTTGGAAGATGTATTTGCAATATTCCATTATTCATCTTAGCATCAATCTTTGATGGTACTATATCTTCTGGAATTGGAATTTTGCGATGAAATGATCTGTATGACCTTTCGTTGTAGACATAATCCTTCTTCTTCTCTTCAGTCTTCTCTGATTGTTCTCCAGAAATTTCAACAGAATTCTTTGTTGCTTTAACATCTATTTTGTCCTTATCAATTCCAGGGATTTCTAATTGTAATTCATATTTGTCTCCTTTATCAACCATGTCGCAAAGTGGCAGTCTTATTTCTCTTTCTACATCAGCTAATACTGGAAAACGCCAATCCGCCATCGAATACGGCCACGGATGGAACATACTTCCCAACTCCCTTCTAAAGTCTTCAAAAACATTGTCCATATGTCGTCTCATTGGTACCAACGGACTTGCTTCTTCCCTTCTTCTTATATTCGATTTTTCAGAGGTTGTCATAAAGAGGATTTGCGAATTATCGTATTTTAGAAGTAGGGTTGCAGTGCCATGCATTGAAATATAAGAACTCTCAATTATCATTTCCAGATTAAGAACCTAATATTGATATAACAGCAGTAAAATCGAACTATCAAACAAAAATATGTATCTAACAGGCAGTACATTTTTTCATCTCATAATTTTCTCTTTATGGACATTGCATATTATGCTTTACTAAGATATACTTTTCAAAATATCTGATATCTTCTCTATCCTTGCACCATAATTTTGCTTCATATACTTCAGACCAGCTTCATGATCATCTCCTGTGAAAGCTTCTACTCCATCCTCTGCTACTATAACACTATATCCTCTTACAAATGCATCATATACAGTATGTTTAACGCAAATGTGCGTATGAACTCCTGTCATAATAATGGTATCAACACCTTTTCCATTATAGGTTCCTTCAAGTGAGCTATTTAAGGAAGTTCCATCAAAGGAGCTGTATCTTCTCTTTGGTACTATGTAGTCATAAGCAGATGGTCTTAGTTCATCTATTACATTAGCTCCATCTGTATCTTTCATTGCATGCGGACCCCATAGTTTAAGCTCATACGTATCGATAGGAAGGTGCTCATCATTACAATAGAATATGGGAATATCATTTTGTCTTGCTTTTTCTAATAGTAGTTTTATTTTGGGTATTATTTGTGCAGCTCTATCGCATTTTAGCTTTCCATGTATGAAATCATTTAACATATCATTTACTAGAATAGCATACCTAGGCTTTTGTTTATAATTACCATGAAGTACATTATTTTTATTATTATGTCCCTTGGCCAATGACGGTTTCATTTCGTCTTAGCTTGATATATACTTAAAATGGCATTTTAATGCATCGAGAATTCTTTTTTATTATTTTCTCGTTCTAAACTGCATGCCAACATGAATTATGAATGCAATCTAGATAGATATCTAATCTATACATAAAAGCCGGTGGTGTACCGCATACACCTAAGTGCCACAATTAGTTACTGCCAAATTTTCTTGCATGTTGTACCTAATCTTGTCTCTCGCTTTTAGTATTCATAATGTCAGTCTTACTCCCTAAGCCAATTAGTCTTCCCTTATCATCACATTTTGGTCATGATTGCAATACGGCTATTCTTCATAATAAGAACTTAGAATGCAGCTAGATACTCTGAATCATAGTTGATAAATGTTCCAAAATTCGATACCAGTGTACTATGATAGTTCAAAACAGCAAGAGGAGGAAATTGATTGAATTATCTGAACTACACCTTTTCTGTTATTACATTATTATTATTGTTATTATTGTTAT
>DAOM01000028.1:612-5463 GCA_002501855.1 Candidatus Nitrosopolaris nunavutensis | reverse complement strand
CAGCAGACTCGCTTAGTGGAACTCAAGAACGAACATGCCCTGTTCTTTAAGGAAAGCCTATTTGGCCGACGCCAACCGGAGAATATGGACGTTGTATTCCAACTTTACACAATGATCAAGATGTGCGTCAATACGATAGCGAGGGAAAGGACTAGGACTCAAGATAAAATAAACACAGAGCTGTTTTAGAATGTCCTAAGAGATCTCAAATGTACTGTTTTCTTATGTACGAAAAAGGTGTACTTAACAGGTGAACTCGTTAAGTACACGTTTATATGCTGTAAGTATATTCAAATTGAAGCTAAAATTTGGCATTGAGAATTACGCAAAAAATGTGATTGTTGCTCCCTATACAACTCCTCACCAATTCAAGTCTGTAGCCTTTACCATCTCAACATCAACAACTTTGGATCTATTACGGTGGATCCCTATGTAGTATCATTGAGATGTTAGATAAAAATAATAATTACATCATCTTATCAGCATTTGCGTTTGCGACGTTGTTGATCTCCCCACTCATTATGGGAGGTCTTCAAGGAGCGTTTTCCGTTTATGGCGCAACGACATTTCTGTTTGCGTTACAAACATCTTCAACATACAAGCAAAATGTGATCCAGTACGATAAAGAAAAGACTTGCGCTAGTGATCAGCACACTCCTACAACATGGAAAACTTATCTGACTCATTTTTCGTGTGGTCATGTAACCATCCTTAACAATGGTACAACTCTAAGGCAATTTACGCTGATAGTCGATGACAACCATGGTATGGGTCACAATATGTCGATTACAAGTGAGGGGCTGCAATTCCCGGCTTGGACTTTCAATGAGACAATTCCAGGACCAACACTACGGATGACACAGGGCGACCACGTTCGAGTGACAGTAATAAACAGCAAGAACAGTTTGCATCCCCATTCGTGGCATGTACACTCTATACACAGCGGAGCTATGGATGGAGTAATGGGACTGGCTGGAATGATATGGCCCGGCTCTGAGTTCACACATGACTTTATAGCACAGCCGTACGGCGTGTATCCATATCACTGCCATATGGCCCCTGTTGAAGAGCACATAAACAGAGGGTTGTACGGAATGATGATTATTGATCAACCCTACGCTGAAAAAAGACCGCATGCAACCGAGATGGTCATGCTGATGAACGGATACAGTTTCACTAAAGCCAATCAAACAAATCCAACAGAAGAAGGACCACCAACCCCAGCCGACATGAATAACGTTACCTCAAGAAAACAGATATTAAATGATCAGACTCCTAGTAATCAAGTCTACACAGTCAATGGCATGGCATTTGGATACACTGGAAAAGACGAGATACAGCTGAAGGTAGGCCAGCAAGTGAGGATATACTTAGAGAACATGCTTGAATACGACCCGATAAACAATTTCCATCTACACGGCGAGATGTTCTACTACATACCCACCGGCTCATCTGACAAGCCGACAATGTATACTGACATCGTCTCACTTGTGCAGGGAGATAGAGGCATAATCGAGTTCAGCTACCACTACCCAGGCGAATTCATGTTCCATGCACACAAAAACGAGTTTACCCGTCTTGGCTGGCAGGGTTTTTTCAATGTAACTAAGAGCTAACATCTTCTTATTCGCTTTTTACTTCTTTTTCTTCCTCAGAAGCTAGGTATAGGATCTTGTAATTTAGTATAGTCATATTAACGTGGGAGAAAATGATGAACAAGCATCGCCGGCTGTTCTCTCTCGCATCACTTAGACTCGTTTATCTTAAAGTCATGAGTTCGATTTACGCGCTAGTTTCACAAAATCTAGAAAGCAAACTTTGTATCCATGGCGTTTAATGCCTTTATGCCATTATCGGCGAAAATTGTTTGTGTCTATTAAAACTCATACGCCATCTCCTGAATTATTCGGAAGATATCCGCCAGAGTATGATACCAAGTACAAAAATAAACACCCCTGCGCCAATAACAACGGAACCATTAACTGTCCAATCAGGATTACTAAACATAAAGGAAGATGATGGTCCGACGATCCGTCTGCTTTGTAATGTAAATATTATTCCTAGTATAATCAATATGAGACCAGCCACACCTGACGATCTGCCTATGTATTTTAGTTTCATAAGGTAGAAACATACCCATGTCCAAAAAAGATATCCATCTTACTGGAATAGAATCTCGAAGCACTAGAATCTCACTAATAGCTCCGCCTGTGCTAATTATTGCTAGATCACAAACTAACATTAAGTGTCAGCAGAGATAGCAGGGAAAAGGGTTTCGATCTGAGCAGATAACGATTGATTTCGAGTCCAGTAAGCTTCAAAGAAATTCTCTGTATTTCTATATATACTGGACCAGATGCCTTTGAGCAGGTCAACAAAAGAAACATCGTCCATCCAAATCCTGGATGAGTGACTTTGAAACGATTAGATCTTCCAGCTATACTTACATCATTTTGATACGCTTCTTGAATCTGCATTAAAACTTCGATTCCTGCAAATCCACATCCTACAATTAGTATACGTTTTGATTGAATCGGTGTTGCCCAATGACCTCGGGCCGAAGATGTGGAATAGTTGAACGTAGATCAAGGAGACAATCAAAAAATGTGGTGCTGGCTAAAACAAAGCTAATCCCAGACCGAGACGGAATAATTATGCGTGCAATAGCTGAATTAGCGGCACAACTCTACATGTGTGCAGTTTTTTTCAACAACCAACAAAGCCAGAGACGATAGTGTTTATAGGCAATGTCATACAATACAAGAAATGGAAAAATACTCTAGAACAAGGAATGTGGATCACTTCAAACAGATAGTTCTCTTCTGTACATTAATAGGAGGACTTATTTTCAGCTCCTGGTGGGCTACAGGCTCCGCGTATGCTATTTCTTCACCAGTAGCAAAAGCAACCAATCTACCATCTCTAAAAATTACTGCTCCCCATAAAGGTCAACAGGTTCCGGTTAGCAGCAATGTAACTGTATCTGGAATATCATCACCACCAGTAGCAAATAAGACGCATACTGGTTGTACAATTTCAGTACTTCTAAATGGTATAAAACCATATCAAAATGCAGTAGCGACAGGACATGGAGGAAAAAATGATTATTCTACGTGGAAATACACTATTACTTCTAAATATGCTGCATTAAAACAAGGACAAAATAAAATAACTTCCAAAATATCTTGTATAGCAACCCCTACTAATTTAACAAAATTTAACAGTGTGAATGTAACTGGAACAGGCAGGTAAAGGTAACGGCTGCTAATGGGCGAAACGAACGGAATGGTGGAATATCCATAGGCTATAAAGAATGCAATTGCGATGATGGCAGAACCGCTTATCGCTAATGGCGGTTCGACAATTTTATTTGGTCCTTAATCAAACGTCATGGACGATTAGCGATCAAAAGAAGATTCAATAGGTTTTAGTTCGTACACTCAAAAATTCACAGAGACGACATTAGCTGTATAAACGTCGTAATATTAGAGCAATTGAATTTTTCGATGGTAGTGGTGGTAAGAGTCGAAATACCCTACCTCTTTCTATCCAATTATCTGTTATCTTGTCTCTGGGAATATGAAGAATACCTATCCCGTCGCATACTGTACCTATTGCTATAATTGGTATCTCTCTGCTCAACTTGACGACCGTATTGGGTTCTATTAAAGCCATAACCTTTATTGTACCCATACGAGCCACCTTTACCTGCGTAGTTGCTATTATAGCCATTGCCGTAATATCGGCGCTGCTGCTGCTGAACGACAGGAACTTCAATTCCCATTTCTTCATTAAGTTTATGGACAGGCTGTTCTGTCTGTCGGAGAATCCTTCCGAAATTGTCAACTCTATCCTGGGAAACTAATGAGATAGCCTTACCAGTTCCACCTGCCCTGGCAGTTCTTCCAATTCTGTGGAAATAAATCAAGGGATCTTCGGGAATGTCATAGTTAATTACATGACCTACGGCTGGGACATCTATTCCTCTTGCTGCGATGTCGGTAGCAACCAGAATGTCTTCATTCCCATTCTTAAACCTGGACATTGCGATATCTCTCTGTCTTTGCGAAAGATCGCCATGAATCGTTATTGCTCTGAATCCTTCCTGCTTCAAATCGTCTGCAAGTCTCTGCGTCCTTTGCTTTGTGGCGGCAAAAACTATAGTCTGCTTCTTGTCTCTATTCTTTATGAAGTTACAGAGGTGCTTAAATTTCTCCCTCTCATGAACAATCAAATAAGACTGATCTATAGTATCAAGGCTAAGTTCCTCTTCGTTTAATCTGATCTCCTTAGGTTCTTTCATATAGTCTTGTGCCAATCTTAAAATCTCCTGTGGCATGGTTGCAGAGAAAAGACACGTCTGCCTATCTTCGGTCACATAAAACAAAATGAACTTTATATCTTCAACGAAGCCCATGTCCAACATCCTATCTGCTTCATCAAGAACTACAAATCTTACGTCATCCAGCTGGATAGATCCTCGTTTTAAATGGTCAATGAGTCTTCCTGGCGTCGCAACTACAATTTGGACTCCCCTTCTTAATAGATCATGCTGAAGACCAATACTTTGTCCTCCATATATGGAAACGCTTCTAAGACCTGTGTATCGTACAAATTTACTGATCTCATTTGTCACTTGGACTGCTAGCTCTCGTGTCGGTACAAGTATAAGGGCTTGTATCGGACCATTACGCTTAATTTTGGTTAAAATCGGTAAGGAAAAAGCCGCAGTCTTTCCAGTTCCTGTATGAGCCTGACCTATGACATCTAGACCTTTTAAAATAAGCGGTATAGCTGCCTCTTGTATAGGAAAAGGCGTCTCAAATTTATTTTCTTTGAGTGCTTTGAGTA
>DAOM01000028.1:0-329 GCA_002501855.1 Candidatus Nitrosopolaris nunavutensis | reverse complement strand
TTTCTTTGAGTGCTTTGAGTATTTCAGCACTCATTCCTAACTCTTGAAATGTAGTTGTCAATTTTAATTTCTCGTTTTTGGATGTTACAAAAGTCACGGAAAATATGAAAAGTAATGTTCTTCTATCTACTTAACAAGTCAGCCGTAAGTCCTTTGATAACTATCTGCACAATACACAGATATAAAAGTATTATTATGCAGGGTTTTGTCAAGTCTTCGATTGATTTAGAACATTTTCACACGTTGTCAAAAATCGGTTGAAAAGGGTTTAGAAGAGGATGACGCGTATTGTATATATGCTGTCTCTTATACACATCTCCGAGCCCACG
>DAOM01000306.1 GCA_002501855.1 Candidatus Nitrosopolaris nunavutensis | reverse complement strand
AGATGTGTATAAGAGACAGCAGTATAGCCGTTTAAGTTTATGACCGTGTTGTCGGCTCCTACAATTAGCCCGTCTCCGGTGCAGTTAAGATTAGCTGTCAAGTTAACGCTTCCTTGGACTACTTCTCCACACGCTGGGTTTGTTATGGGTGTTATTGCCGTTGTTGATGCTGACGATGATTTTGGTGTTGATGCTACTGATGTTGGTGATGGTGTTTGTTGCGTTTGTGTTTGTGCCATTAGAGCTGATGGTTGGATTACCAAACCGATCACTGCCCCTAAGGACAAGATTGTCGCTACCATGTATGACATTATAGTTCGTTTCATTCAGATGACGGCTCGAAAATAAACTATTTATGCGAACCTACTGTTTGTACTTAATTCTAAATTCGTGTTTATTGAATATAAGTATGTATTTACGTTATTGATCGTAACTATCTATTAGTATAAGTAGTCCTTCTACTGAAGTTCCACTCTAGACTTATATTTCATAACATACTTCTCTCGCATCCGCGGTAGAATCTATCTCTCGGGATATTTTCGCTCCTCTTAGCATATTGAATCCATTGACTGTAGATTAAAGCTCTTGTCGACAAAGATTAACTAAGATAAGAACGGTTCTTCACTTTATTGCTATCGCGTAACTTCTCTACAACATTATTATTGTAGTAGTACTGATACTTGCCATATTAAAGTTCTTTTCATCTTAACATATCAGACATTCCACTGGGGTTACTAGTAACTGGTAACGGAATCCAAAAATAAGTGAACATGAGTATGAGTATGAGTAACAGCAGGATATCTAAGGGCCCCATTTATACGAGAAGAATTATAAATAAACTCACATACTTGAAAATCAATTTATGAGGATTGCCGTAGTTGGAGCAGGGGTCTCAGGAAGTTACTTAGGACACATGCTTCATAAGCGCGGAGATGACGTAGAAATATTCGAATCCTCGAGGAAGGAAAACCAGTGGGCTGTTTGTGCTTGGGGTGCGTCGAGAAACATGCTCGCCAAGTTCTCAAACCGCGCAGGGCTCGACTTTGATAATTACATCTTCCATGTAGGTAAGACTTTGATGATGGATCTTCCGAACCACGTCAGAGAATACTTGGATTTGAGAGGCTTGGTAACTTATAACAAACAGAAATGGGAACACGATTTATTAAAAGATTTGAAGATTACATATGGTTTCAAATGCACGCAGCAGAATTTTCCGTTCAATGAGTACGATTATGTGATTGACTGCACTGGGATGCATCGCAGTTTGCTTCCGCGATCAGATGAAGATTTCCTAATACCTGCGTACGAGTATCTGGTGGAAAACGTTCAAGGGATGGATGAATTTTATGTTATCGGTTATAAGGGTGCGAGGGGATATTTTTGGTATTTTCCTCTTGACAATAATCGTGGATACGTAGGCGCTGGAGATATCGACAAGAAGTATGCAGGAGTTGAAGAATTTTTAAGTGAACACCCTGAAGCCCGCGTTGCAAGGAAAATAGGAAGACCAATCCGCCTTGCTCCTCCTAGACGAATGGAGCCATTTTGTGCCGGGAATGTGATAGGGGTGGGCGAATCGATAGGATGTGTATTCCCAATATTAGGAGAAGGAATAATCCCGTCGCTAATATGTTGTGATATTTTCCTCGAAGTATTAGATGGATCTAAGCAGAAGGGTTTTGACTTTGAGCAGTACAGAAAAAAGGTGCTCAAGAAGTTCGATTACTATGATGACGTCTACAGAATTGTGAGACTAAAGATGAAAAACAAACTGAACATGGTCAGACATCTCCCCCTCATGATGAGCATGTATAGAAACATGAAGAAAGAAGAGAGCCGATTTGGCTTTGAGATCAGTCTGGACAAAATGACGCGGTTTATAAAAGCCTTGTAGTTAAAACTTCTTGCGGCTACAATTTTCATATTATCATAATTGACTACTTCATATCATAGTTATACAAATACCGGTAGATAAGTGGAAGCCGTTGTCTGAAAAGGTAATGTATGCCGAACTTCTCCCCAGAAAAGCCATGTTTTGTGGTAAATACGGTTACATCTATTTGTGAGTCCTACTGTACGAAGATGCAGATACGGGTCTTGCACACCGCCTTTACTTCTAAACATTCAAGAATACTGGTGCATTATACTTATCAGAATCTGTAATCGTGGGACAAGATGAAATGAGTGTAATCGCTCATTTTTCTATTCTCCAGTCAGGTAATTTGTCATCGAACAAGTGCATGATTTTCAATCCTACAGATGGTTTCGTTACTGCAAATAAATACCCACTTTTTTAACTACTGCCTACGGCCCTTGCGACAAATTTCTGTTCTTAATACGCCGCACAGAAACTATTGTGGCCAATCTGACCAACGCCGGATCAATAAAATATCGTCGATGACGATCAGTGTCTTAGTAATAGCCAAAGGTCTAGTAGCGCGAATAGGTAGTCCCGATAAACGTAAAGAGCAAAGATCAAGGAGTCTGGTACTACATTTATGTCGACTCTGAATATGACTATAAAATCGATATACGCCCCTATGCGGCAATTTTATGGTGAGTGGAACAAATCCATTATAGCCGAAGAAAGGTCATTCGCGACAGGCAAAGAGGGGATTGAGGAAAGTGAACCCCAACGAGTTGAAAGGACCAATATTAATAACTTTAATTAATCATCCTCTGGAAATTGTCATAAAGTGGGAAACTATTTTGCGGTGGTGACGTGCCGAAATTCTGAAGAGACTATAAAGAAAACCCTAGTTTCGATTAAGGAGCAGGCAATTGCCCCAGAATACGTTATAGTAATAGATGACGGATCGACTGACAAAACAAAACGTATCCTTGACGACATGAAGAAAGAGTGGGAAAGTCTCTATGTTATCACTAGCCCTGACTCGGGATATGATATTGGTAGAGTGGTGAAGAACTGGAATGCGGCTATCAAATTGAGTAGAGATAGCCGGTTGCCAAAAACTGATTACCATATGATAGCCACGGATGATACTATTTATCCAAAATACTATGCGGAGACAATAATCTCCCATATGGATGCGAAACCAGGAGCTGCCATCGTTTCAGGAAATTACGCTAAATATAGGCCGTTTATGCCCCACGGAGCAGGGAGATTTATCAGAAACTCGTTTTTCGAAGAGACGTCCTGGCAGGGCTACTATCCGGAGCAAATGGGCTACGAGTCCGCTGTTATATACGAGGCAAGCCGCTTGGGTTATTCTCATAGTGTTTTGGATGATATTAAATTTGAGCATATAAGACCTCTTGGTGAAACACAGTGGTTTTATGAATTTGGAGCTAGTATGCGTACTTTGGGATATCATCCTCTATTTGTACTTGCAAAGTTCTTGAAATATTTGATAACAGGTCAGGTGACTGGCAGACGAGGCTCAATCTATATGGTTTATTTTTACTTGAGTTATGCCCCTAAATCTGATGGCTATGACAGGATGTATGATAATAATTTACGACGGTACGTCAGGTCCAACCAAATCCGAAGGTTGAAAGACGTCTTGAACAGACGGCTGCCAATATCTCCAGGCATTCGCTACGCATTGCATTTCAATGGATTTCACAATTTACTCTACTTTGTTTATTGCAGAAAAGTTAGGAGACATAACACCATCTTGCTGCAAGGAAAAACTTATCGCTATTTTGATACTGAAAGGACATGGTACAATGAGAGAGCCGTAGAGATTCCAATTGTAATGGAGATGGTAAGAATGTATGAAGGTACAAATATCCTCGAGATTGGAAATGTTCTATCAAATTACTTTAGCTTTGAGCATGATATATTAGACAAGTACGAAATCGCAAAAGGTGTAATAAACGAGGATGTTGTGGATTTTGAGTCAGAAAAGAGATATGATTTAATTGTAAGCATATCTACTCTGGAACATGTTGGTTGGGATGAGAAACCGCGCGACAATATGAAAATACCACGTGCAATTGAAAATTTGAAAACTCTAATCGCGTCGCGAGATGGGACAATAATAATTACCGTTCCACTCGGATATAATTCTACCTTGGACAAACTATTGAGAGAGGGGATAATACGGTTCGCGAAACAATATTATCTAATACGAACTTCTAAAGGCAACGAATGGATAGAGGCATCGTGGGAAGATGTACAAGATTCAAAATATAATACATCCATGCGGAGTGCTAATGCTTTGCTGGTTGGCATTATCACCGTTAAACCGTCTACCTAAACTTCCACTGTAGAATATAACCGAAAGACGACAAGTTGTAATAGAAATAGACGGCCAAAGCAAACTCTACGGATGCTCAGGAAAAAGAATTCTAGAAGAACAGTAATGAAAATCTTGCTCGAGCGTATTATCTCGATAATTCTCAATCTGGAATGCACATCTTTGTTGTGATTTCGACTGGATGTTCGCCAGAGATTAAGGGTGTACATATTCCCAAATTAAACTCTCACCTGCTCTCAGGATGGATTTCAAGAGTTTGCTCGTTCAATTGGTAAAGCAATTTACCACGTTCTAGAGCAAGAGTAAAAGCATAACCTGCACCGGTACTTCATTCGTTCTAAGTAGTAGGCAAGGGTGACAGGATTTTTGGGTATCAGTATCGTCACCCAGACATTCCCAATAAAAGAACCTTTAAACCACACTCCAAAATTTTTCTACACTCGAAATACCTATATGAAACGTACTTGTGCTAGGTCTGAGATGCTATCGAATTCATTACTAGCCTTTCTTCTTGCGTCTCTTTTCATACTGTCTCTGAGCGTGTTGTTGTTTGAGCTTACCTTGACTAGAATGTTCTCGATCATACTATGGTATAACTACGCTTTTATGGCAATCTCTGTGGCTTTTTTTGGACTTGGAATTGGAGCCTTGCTGGTACATCTCGTAAAAAGTAGAATGAAAAGAGAAGAGTTGCCAAAGAAAATAATTCAGTCTACCTTAGCGTTTGCAGTTTCATTGCCACTTTTCTTATTTGTTATAGGGCATATCATTCCCCCTAGCATCTCTTTTATTTATCTATTTTTTTTAGCATCATCAATTCCCTTCCTTTTTGCAGGTCTTTCAATGGCATTGATTTACCTTGCCATGCCGAGCCAAATAACTAAGTTATATTTTATTGATTTGGCTGGAGCATCGGCAGCCACACTTATTCTTGATCCACTTATCCGAGTACTGGGTGCAGAATCTGTATTACTCCTAATTGGTGTATTTGGTACATTACCTCCGATTATTGCATATGCATCTTTATTGTACAGCCAAAAGCAGAAAGAAACTTCGGGTCGATTTATAACAGAAAAAAAGCCAGCATCCTATGGATTCGTCGTACTCTGTGTTTCTGCAGTTTTATTAGCTGCCAATTTGCACTCTAACATCCTAGCAATCCAACCCGGAGACAGCAAAGGGCTACGTTATCTATTGGCCAACCCCGCAGGCTATACTGACGCATCAACTAAATGGAATTCGTTCTCTAGGATCGATGTTGTCAAACATACAGGTGATATTCGCAAGACCGGTTTCAGAGACCTAGCCTCAATACTTATTGATGCCGATGCCCTGACTCCGATATTGAAATGGAATGGTTCTTCTTCCGATCGACAGTGGTTGAAGGGGTACATGGATTATATGCCGTACGAAATGTCAAAAATGAACAATAGTAGTACTTTAGTTATTGGCAGCGGCGGCGGCGAGGATATTCAGGTCGCCTTGTCGGCGGGTTCAAAGAATGTGACAGCTGTGGAATTGAATCCGTTGATAGTGTCTGCTGTAAAACAATATGGTGGGAGTTCAGCAGGAAATTTGTACAACCGTAAAGATGTACAATTATCTATTGACGATGGCAGACGATTTATCAGCTCTACAGATACGAAATACGATACGATAGTAATAAAACTTGTAGACTCTTGGGCTGCTCAGCTAGCTGGCGGTTATGCACTTTCAGAAAACTATCTTTACACAGTCGAGGCATTCAAGCAGTATTTGAATCACTTAAATGGAGTTAACGGAAAGCTTGTCATGGTACGTTGGAGTACTGAATTGCCAAGGCTGGTTCCTCTTGCCGTTGAGGCGTTGCGGGAGTATGAAAAAGGGACAAGCAATCAACAAGATATTAGTAAGCAGATTTTAATAGTGGAAGATAGCCCTGGATTAACGTTTGGACCGAACCCTCAGCGAACATTCTATCCAGTGCTCTTAGTGATAAAAAATAGCCCGTTTACTGCCTCAGAACTTGCTTTGATAAAAGAGAGAGTTAACAAGAGTGATGCTAAGGTCATTGCGATGCCAGGAGGGTATGTACAACCTCCCTATGACAGATTGCTATTAAGTGGCGGAAATAATACTAATAACAATAATAACAATAATAATCAGCAACAACAACTTCAACAAATACTGCAAGTAAGTTACGATCCTCAAAGACTGGGCTTTGAGTTAAAACCCCCCACCGATGATTCTCCATTCTTTTTTGCGACACAGCTAGTTCCGAGTCAAATGGTATTGCTAATAGAAACAGTACTCGGAGTATCTGCAGTACTTGGCTT
>DAOM01000249.1 GCA_002501855.1 Candidatus Nitrosopolaris nunavutensis | reverse complement strand
CCAGCAGGAAAGCGTGATTGAAAATGCCCAGATCAATGGCTTTGAGCATTATGAAGAATTCAGATATTGAGAGCAAACTTAAAGTATATTTTATCGTAGCACGTGAAGTGTTTTATTTTTATTGAAATTGTTGTTATATTCATGATATCTATTCAAACTTTACACGTAGTGGTACACTACTAGCCAAAAGTAAATGTATACAATTGAAACCCTTTGCCAATTATGTTAACTATAATAGAATGAGCGTAATAGTTATTGGATAAGGCTACATCATATAGCCTCTGTCCATCTGTCACAAATTAACCATCTGGTGTTAGGTCCTTCCCTAGCGAATTATTAGCCATTTCGCTGCTCTATCTTCTGTGACAGTACCTTGTTGACTGTGTCCTCCTGCAACTATATTTGCAGCTTTTGCATAGTACGTCAAGACAATACGTCCTGTGTCACTTTGTAATTCCATATTATCATGGTTGTTTTTTCATTGGCCATCAAGATATACGATATTTGATTAGAAATTGGTATTAGTAGCACCATTAACATTCCCATCTTCTACTGACTCTATCTTATCAATCATCTTTCTTCCACTCTTTCTTACGGAGTATAGTCTTAGCCATAATATTATAGCTAAAAATACTGCAGCCGCTATGTGAATTTGTGAGCCAATATAAGGTAATGATGTCGAAAGAGAAGGAATTTTATGAACTTCTAATATTTCTCCTATGATATATACCACAATGAACAGAGATATTTGAAACTCAAAACTTCTAATGTTTCTATATCTTATTGCAAGCC
Organism: Candidatus Nitrosopolaris nunavutensis; assembly: GCA_002501855.1. Classification (GTDB taxonomy): domain Archaea; phylum Thermoproteota; class Nitrososphaeria; order Nitrososphaerales; family Nitrososphaeraceae; genus Nitrosopolaris; species Nitrosopolaris nunavutensis. Next base: position 5,335 of record DAOM01000249.1, on the reverse strand, counting down.
ATCCAAATATAGCTAGGGTCATGAAAAGAATGATTAATGTTAATCCTCCACCCATAGAAAACAAGAAACCAATATTGATTTGAGTGGATATCATTGTACTTCTTTAACCTCCTCCTCTTTCGCTTTCGACCTATTAATAAGATAGATGACTCCAAAGAAAAGTAGAATGGCAAAAGACAGAGGTTCCAGTATTCCTTTAGCTAACAAACTAAAACCAAGAGCACCAGCAGAATGGTATATACCTTGTATTATTACAAAGGCTGCAAGTACCATTGTTAGATTTCGGAAGGCATTATTTCTATTATTATATTTCTTTATTATAAAAGAGAGATAGATAGGAACTGCAGCAGCAATAAAATAGACAATAGCTTGGATAATCGAGATTTGAGTTTGGATTGAAATCATTTAATATGCTGCTCCATTTTTATAGACACTAATTCTCCTAAGAATAACGAGATATAAAAATGGGATGCTCAATTCCAGATTTGGAATCCAGAGGTGGAATTCGTCTCTAGTTTTATAATCAGAACAAAAACATAATGATGTAATGAAGAAAGCACTTACCCCGCAACAGCAGCATCTTAACCCTACTCGTAGGTGCAATGATTCTGTTGTTTTAGGTGATGGTAGCACTGAAGAGTCAGTTGCAAAAAAGGAAAAGCAGGAAAAGCAGGAAAAGAGAAGGAAGAAAAAGATTCTAATTGTGGATGATGAACCTGATATCGCATTTACTCTCAGAAAGGTTTTAGAAGAAAATGGATGTAAAGAAGTCGATGTTTATAACGAGCCTCTTTTAGCATTACAGAATTTTAAATCTCGTGTCTATAGTCTATTAATTACAGATGTTGCTATGCCATGGATGGATGGCATTGAACTTTATGAACAAATCAAAAAAATAGATGATAGAATTAAAGTGGTTTTTGTGACAGCATCTGAAGTCAATTATGAAGCATTAAGAGAATTACTTCCAATCGACCGACTTGACATAAACGATTATGGGGATAAAGACAGTGGAGAAGGAGAAAAAGAGCTAGTACACTTTATTAGAAAACCGGTAGAAATAAAGGAATTCATACAAAGAGTAAATAAAGAACTACAAACAACAATGTCGGAGCCTGTTGAAGGAATGAAGTTTCGCAGATATAGCAAATGTTAACGTGTTATTGAAAGAGATTATTGGCTTAGAGAAGAGAAGGTGTTTATTAAGGGATTGAATATAAACAGACTACTTGGCAGCAAAACGAATAAGATAATATTCGTCATGGCAATAGCATCCCTATTAATTATCGGAGCAGCGGCCTTCTCTCCCTTTGACCAGATCCGAGTCTCAGCTCAACAACAGGAAAATCACAATAGTAATACTCATAAACTTTCCTTATCTACTGTCTCAACAGCTGTAGGAACCGGAGCAGCCGCTACTGGAGCGATAGTAACCGTACCAGGATTATTAAGGACAAGAAACCAATCAAAATGCTTGAGTATATATTTATTAAAAATCCACGGTAAATATGATGAACTTTGCAGAAAAACAAAACCTGTAAACACAAAGGAATATCTGGACTTCTTGGATACTTTACGTAGTGACATAATCTATCTGCTGCAGAGGAGACATAAACGAAAATCAATATAAAATGCTTGACGACAGGATCATTGAGTATCCGAATAAGATCAACAATTTAAGATAAGCACTCTAGATAAAATGATTTATGATGCCTTTTTCTAACAATTTGCTCACGCATCTACAATACCGCACCTACAATACCAACAACCTACATATATGAATACTCATAGAGTGTGTTCTGTCAAGAAAGCATTGCGAAAAAGAATTAAGTATCCAAGATTCAAAACTGAAGTTTTTTTGATATTCGTCTGAACAACAATCTCTCCATGAGATTGGCCAGTGTGATTCTGATCTTGTGCCTTGTTTGTTCGGCCAATGGTGAATTTCCATCAACACGTCATTTAGATCAACGAATTTGGCAACTTAAGCAACTCTGAAACATCATGTTCGATCCAGAATTGAAAGTCATATGCACAGAAATGGTTAACATTAGATAAAATCTCAAAAATTAAAATGTTATATTCAGGATTGAAGGTTATTGGCTATTGAGCACAGAAAGAAAGGAAAGGAAAAAGACGATACTAAGAACTATTCGTATAGACAAGGATTTAGATGATGCTCTAGATAAAGATGCTAAGGAAAACGGTGTTGGTGAAAATGCACTCATTTCTTCAATATGTTGAGTAGGACCGATATTCCCGAAAGTTTGGTTTTGTTTCTTTGCATCAAAGTAATCGCTTAGACCACGTTCAGATCTATCCATCGATGATTGTTAACAACTAACAGCATATCGAACCTGTTTTGTCTGCCATGTTTCTATAAACAATTTAGTTCACACTTTAATATCGAATTTTGCAATGACGTTCGTTGAATGTAAATGATTTTTAGACTACTTGTGTACCCATTCTGATTGTTAAGCTCAGCATAAAAATCTCCAGGATCCTTTGAATTAAGCAGTCTAAAGTTAATCAATTCGAACATAGTCAGTTGGTGAGGGTTTTCAGATTATTGCACTTAATGAGAATACAAACCATAAGATAATAGAAGGCTTGTCAACCGGATGGATGATTAGTTTCTTTAATGCATCATTGAATTTTATATGCCTCTCTGGCGTTTGTGTACATTGTGTGATTAATCAGACATTATCTTCGTTATACACAGGAAATATTATTCTGGAAATGGTAATTTCTAATGAGGCATCTCATACTACCGACCAACTATAAAAACGTGCAGCTGAATTCCAGTTTTGGAATCCAGAGATGGAATCCGCACTTGGAATTTGTCTCCATCCTTATAATCAAAAGAAGGTTACAATGAACTAACGAAAAAAATTGAACGACAACAAAAATAAAAACAATAAAGAAACCTTCAGCAATCATAGCAGCGGCAGCTATTATGGCAGTAATTGCATCTGCTGCTATGATTCTTGGAATACAAACCCAAATGTCGCAGCACGCACTCGCACAAAGTAATGGCAGTAACGGGACGACAACATCAGCATCAGCAGCAAACACTACTGTAACAGTTAGTCCAAGCCAATCGACAAACAAGGAATTTTGGATAGATACAGTGCACCTTGACGGAATAACAAGCTTACATGCTGCCGTAGCATGTGGTAATTGCGCACAGAATACTCCACTGCATCCAGCAGAGAAGCCTCCTGTAAACTCGACTATACCAACTGGCGGAGGATTCAGGATAACCCTACCCAATCAAGTAGGAGCCTGGGACTTCAGATCATTTACGTTTGCTCCAGATCAAATAGTCGTTAACCAAGGCGACAAGGTCACACTCCATTTCATAGGCGTACAAGGCGTACATCATCTCATAACGGTCGATGGAGTAGGAACCTTTGCTCTTCTGAGAGGACAAATCCACACTGTATCATTCATAGCAAACAATCCAGGAAGCATAAAGTTCTTCTGTAGCATACATCTGCCAAACATGGTTGGTCAAATATTGGTGCTACCTAAATCAGTATGAATATGACAATTGCAACGACAACAACAACACCAACTGATATTCGTTATGAATACATGGATATCATAGACATGACGAATATCTTCCTCAATTTTTTTGCAACAACAATTTCATTTACCATACTTTCGTCAGTTATTGTCTATATTAGTAACATTGTTTTTCTCTGGAAAGAAAACATTTACATGAATAGATTGCAAGTCGTATCTGCAATAGAAAGAAGAAATAAAATCCAAGTCATAGATGATATGGCATTAACGTTAGGTAGAGGTCGACTATGATGCATTCCAAAAGCATTATGGTTTACGGAATCATTGCAATTACAATAATAGTAATAATTGTCGCGATGTATACTACTCCGCTATTTAGATCTCCTAGCAACAGTAAGCAAGTTATCCAGCCTGTTGTACGAATTGTTGCAAATTCAAACGCTTCTTCCATCGAGCAATTTAAGAATCAATTTTGTGGGCTTGATTCAAATCTAAACTCAAACAACTATGTAACCGAATACAGGCTTCCACATACTTGTGAAATGCCTTTAGGAATAGCAGTTGATAGTCAAGCTGGAAAAGTATGGTATGTATCTACGAAGCAAGGCGCACTTGGCAGTTATAATCTAATTACAAAACAATTTGATAATGAGATAGGCATCCCTATGTGGAAGGTGCGCCAAAATCCCATGGATTTCTCGGACGTATGGTCTGTTAAGGTTGACCGAAATGGAGATAGTATTTGGTTTACCGACGACAAACAAAATGCGATTTGGAGGCATAGTAAATCTCTGGGAGGCTTTGAAATGTATAAAATTCCTGAAAGATCACCTGCATTTGGGACAACTTCTCCTGTATCTTTAGATTTTGATTCAAAAGGAAATTTGTACTTCGTGGGTCTACATTCATCTGCGCTGTGGTTCGGAAACGTTACTCAAATGAAGAATAATACTTCAGATGGACTAGCAAAGATTCCAATGCCAACAAATGGATTCAATGGTGTAAGCTCTGCTAAGATTAGTACTGGTTCTTTAGCAGTTGATAATAAAAGGAATGTGGCATGGGTCTCCATGTTATCTATTGCTTCGGAAGGAGAGATTCTACGCTATAATATGACCTCAAAAACTTTTGCTACTTTTATTCTTCCCGAACAGTTAAGCTCTCCTGTAGGTCTTGCAGTTGACAATAACGGCAATTTATGGGCAACTGACCATGGCACCAGCATATTTTACATGTTAGACACCACAAGCCACAATGTAACAATGTTTGCGACGTCTAAAGCTTCACCAAAGATATATGGTCTAAATGATTCTACTAGTCTTCCAGAAGGAGCTAATACACTCCCATATTGGATACAAAAAGGAGCTGATGATGGATCGCTTTGGTTCAACGAGCATCAGGGTAACAAGATAGCCAGATTTGATCCTTTAAACAATACTCTATATGAATATTGGATTCCAACACAGGATAGGTTATGGGGCGATTGTCCGCCTAGCAGTAAGACATGTGGGATAGCAAATGTTCTGCAGTTTTCAAGAGGAGCGAATGGCCAGACATGGTTCGCTGAATTGTCAGAAAATAAAATAGGAAGCATAGTACCAACAACAAATAATTATAATCATCAGTCACCCTTTTCTGTTTCAGCTTCATCTCAAGAGCTAACAATAAAAAGAGGTGAGAGCGTGGAAATTAAGGTTAATATTTCGACAACTGGCGCTTCTCCGTCAAGCAGCAATATTGATATGGTATCATCAGGAACATTTACTCCCACGGGCGATCTTGGTAATTCCACAGGATCCTTTAGTGA
>DAOM01000295.1 GCA_002501855.1 Candidatus Nitrosopolaris nunavutensis | reverse complement strand
TGTGTAAGTACAACAATTAGCTATAGTGGTGGTATTACAATTTTGATAAATAATATCAAATCTAGTAACATCATGACTGGAAGCGTCACGACGCCATTATCTACAACCACTAGTGGCAGCAACGGGACGATGGATCCAGAAAAATTTACTGCAAAACTGACCTGTAGTGGTACTGGTTTCTTGGCTTATCTTTGCTGACAATGTTAAGAACTAGGTAAGCAAGATAAGTGCCGATATCTAGTGGAGAACGGACTGCTTACTGTAAAATAATGGTGGAAAAGTTGGAGGAGAACTTCAGCATTAGAGGAATATATAACGCGATTGGCAAATTTGTTCTGCATAATATAATTGATCATTAAAAGAAAAACCCAGCTCCTTGCTTATCTGGCTTTTGGGTTGATGAAAAAGTAACATTTCGTCACAAGCTTCAAAATATCCATTGCATGCATACATCCAGACAACACCAACATGTATTACATTTGAGCTTATCTTTAACCATTTAGTATCTGTAGAATCAATATGGAATGTAGCTCCGTTAGCAACTACTAGATTTGCATTTAGAAACCACACACCATTTGTAAATTGCTTAGCAAGAATACTGCCATCATGGAGTTTGTTATCAATATCTGAGAGTCCAGTTGGACTACTACAGCTGACAATAATTGTCCTTGTGGAAGGATTGTAATTGATGCAACTACCAGGCGAGGCAGTGTTTGATTGAGGACGAGAAGAAGAAGATGATGGATTTGTATTGCCCTTTTGTGTGATAGCTTTTGCCTTCTGTATAGAAAATGGAATGACGCTAAAACCGATATTTTGAGATATGAGGAGTATAAGAACAAAGCTGATAGTGACAAAAACAATAGCTGACATAGTTATCCGAATATGTCTCTTCACTTCCTACAAGAACAAAATCCTATTCCAAAATTTATATTTTTGAGACTATTGTCGGATACTGATTTTCTTTACAATTAATTTGATTTTTTGTACATAGTCTAGTAGTAGAAGAGCATTCTGAAGTGAAACAATAGAGATAAAAGTACTTCTTTACAATAACGATTACACCACGCGAGTGCCTCGGATAGGCGATAGGCCTCCATAGCCAGAATATGTTCTGCAGTCTGTCTGTTGATGATTCTTCCATCCATCACACTGCAGAAAAGTAAGCGGAAAACCGCTATCAGTTCTGGCTAGAGTATAGTTATTTAGCAACTGTACCTTAGATTAATAAAAGCTACAAAATGGTTTAGTTGTTTTCGTCGTCGTTAGCCTATGATTATCCAAAAAAAGAGGAGTGAGCCTGTTAGTGATTTTGAAGCATGTAACGATAATCGTGAAATTATCAAATCGCCAGTATACACCGTTGCATGTTCTTGTTGATTGAGCATGTCTGACCAATACAAAAACAGTTCGCGAACGCCTTATGCTCGTTCGCGAATTAGACCGCGGATAGAACTTTTGAATCCAGCTAGATGTACTTCTAACAGATGTCCGCGAAATACACCGAATTCGCACCCAATCCATGATATTATCTCAAAATGATCGCGGATCCGTTTTCGGTTCGCTGATTTTGTAAACAGTTGTAAACATTTGTTTACAGAGGGGAAAACTTGTATACAACATGTAAACACAAGAAAAATCACTTAGACTTATTTAGTGAAATTTGTAAAACAATCTGACTGTACAGCAGTTGATGAAAGATCCAAAGTGGTTCATAGGAAGAATACAAATATCTTGATAGAATTACAGTAATTTTAGCCAGCAAACGCTAAAATCAAGAACTAAACCGTAGAATACTTGCAAAATCTATAACATTTATCAAATGGAAAGTCTCTTCCTCTATGTAGTTGGATACTGAATTTCTTTCTTCCTATAAGACGAACGTCAAAAAACAGCCTTTAAGTTAAGTGGAAATAAAGGAAGAACCTGTCATCCAGTAGTAGTAGTCCCACTAACAATCCTGCCTGAACTTCCAGGAGAGATATTTTTTATGTCTAGCACATTATGTGTTGTATCGTATCCAATCTGATTTAGAGTCAATACTTTAAATCCGTTATCATGTAGATATTTCATTTCTTCATCAAATAAATTCACAGTCGTATCAGCAGCGTCTTTGCTATTAGTTATATCAGGATAGGTTACAAAATTATGATATATGACTATGGAAATAGCCTTTACTATTCCACCTTGATTGAATTTAAGCTGGCTATTTACATCTGCAATAAATACCTGCAACATCTGTGAGTTATCGTAGGAATGACAAACACCTGCACACACCGCTCCTTCTTGAGAAGAAGAATATGGACCATCAATATGTCGATGAGTCCAGCCCTTAATAGAGTAGCGATTTGCAAATGTTAATGTTCCTCCATTACCAGAATATGTTCTGCAGTCTGTCTGTTGATGATTCTTCCATCCATCACACTGCAGAAAAGTAAGCGGAAAACCGCTATCAGTTCTGGCTAGAGTATAGTATTTGCCAACTACGCCAACTACGGAAGGATTATTCGATCCTTCACTATAGGGATAGGCAAAGATTGGTGGATTAATTCCATGGTTAAGAAGGCATTGCTTCGATCCACCTATTTCGTAATTTAGAGAAGCCTGTGATAATGTATTTAGATGAGGGTGAGTCATAGTATGTGATTCTATATCCATTCCATCTTTTTGTAAAGCTGATACGTCCTGCCACGTCTTTTTACCATTTGACCCTATAAAATTACAAACTTCAAAGAAGGTAGCCTTAAATCCATATTTATCTAGGATTGGCTTGGCGTATAGAAATTGGTTTTTGAAAGAATCGTCAAAATTTATAATGACTACTTTATCTTTATTATTAATGCTAAGGTAACTATTAGGATTAGAGCTTCCGTTAGTAGTCGCAAGCACTACACCAGATGATGGTGAAGATTTAGATAGAGTAAAAGTGGAAGATGGAGGACTAGCGTGAGTACGATGGTGGTGACTAGCACTTTTAGAAGAGCTAGCAACCGCCTGCAGAGTTGGTGTTGTTGTTTTGAACTTGATAAAGCTTGTTGGACTTGCTGGCTGCGGCGAAGATGATGACTGGTCACTACGAGAATAAGAAAATTGGCTATTTGTCGTAGAAGGTGAAATAATTACCATGCTGCTAACAACTGTTATCGTTAAGATAATGGCAAGAGGTATCGACGACCTGGTTGCTTGAAAATGCTTTCTGTAATTGAAAATCAAAAGAGTAATTACCATCCGAAGTGACGTGCGAATCTACCTATAATTATTGTCAAATGAAAATGCATACAAATAATTACATAGATTGCTGAAATTAGTTTATTTGTATCAAGCATCAATAATTTTGGCACGAAAAGCAGATAGTCCACAAAAAAATCAAAGGTGTTTCGACTGAAACAATCCTTGATTGGGAAGAGGAACAATATTGATGATGATGACAACAATAAGATTCCAATTCATCTTAGGAGCTAAACCAAGAATTAGTATTGAAAATTAATAACAAAAAATAGATGGACGGAAGTCTCATTTACTGGTTCATTCCTTGGTTAGAGTAACCTGTGTAGGCTGTCTTATTCTCTAAACTTTTTCTAGATATTTCTCGCCACACTTGTGTAAATAGTATCCAGAGATGTCTCCTCCGTGATGATCCTTTACACAGTAATTGAATTGTTTGAGATCTTTGTGGTCGTCGTAATCGTGGTCTTTGTATGCTAGTGCTGGAGCAGCAAAGCTGCTTACTGAGACGAGGCTTACTGCTGCTACAATAGCAAAGATTGACAGTGTAGTTGTCTTCATGTATTTTCACTACGAAAACCACAAACATCTTTTTATGAGGTGGGTATTATAGCTACAGAATTAGGTTGCGCTAAAACGATCTTGAGTAATCATCCAATTTTTTATCCATGGACATATTTCTGCGCTTACTCTCTTGAAAAATGCGTTGTACCTTATTTCTTGCAAATTACTCGATTGTAATGAAGTCTAGATCTGCTGCTCTAAATTGTTATAAGACGCTTATCAATTATGAGGAGCAAAAGAAAGAGGCAAAGACGCTAAGAGGATATACTAGTTACGCGTCAATATTGAATATGTCATTTTCGAGCTGGAAAGACCGGGTAAGACGAATATTGTATAGAAATAATGATGCAAAACAAAAGACTAATGACACTTTACAAACGACCGCCAGACCAGCAATATTACAATCAAAAACAAGGTCGGAGCTTACAATGGGAAATGCTATTTACAAAGACGGAACAATAATGCTTTTTCCAACTAACGCTAATGGTTCTCAGTTCATACTAGAAAAGCAGAATCCTAACAATCTGAAAAGCTTTACAACTGACAGCCATTATAGATTTGTCAAGAAAAAAGAAGATAATATAGAATTTTGGAATGTATTTTCTGGAGACATAACCTATAGAAGTAGTGGCGAACATGCGAAGAGTTGCCGACTGAACATGTTCGCATCAACTACAATACAAATTTACGACTGGAAGGGTGCAAGGGATAAAGGATATATCGGAAGCGAAAAGGATTTGAAAAATCACGAAGTGACCGTTATTATGAGGGTACACACAAAAGTGGGCCACAAAGCAGAATGCTGTATAAAAATGCGTGGTGGTGGTCATCATGGAGATAGACCCGAGCAAGCAGCTTGTATTCAACTTGATGTTTCAACTCAAGATTCGGGAAATTCCGCAAGATGGGCTAAAGAATTGGTCCATCCTTCGTATGAGTATCAAGAATTACAGCCATTGGTTGAATTTTTCTTTGAGGAAGGAAAATGGTTTGGTATGAAGACCACTAGTTGGAATAATAATGATGATAATAATAATACACTAAACACCACAACAACAAATAGATGCTACATTGACCCTGACCCCTTTAATACTAATGGTACATTGAAAAATGATTATCGATTGTATTCAGAACATATTGACCGAGGAAATGGTAAAAAATATCGAGAAATCGTAAATTGGGCGGGTGGGGTGCCTACGACAGTAAGAGTTGATGGTTTTGAAAGTGTTGACTTTTATGCTTGCAACGCACGAGAAATTATTCCGCCTAGAGATTAGATGATAGTTTGTTCGTTATGCCTAGAAGTAAAGAGAAACTTCCAGACATACCTTGCGGTTACTGAAGGTTACTAAAGGCAATTATTGAGCGAGATCTGCTCAGTCTGTAATAATTGTAACACCGTAAAAGGAGCAAAAGGCAAATTTAGGATTGGGGACCGCTATAAAAATTTAAAAAACCAATACGTTGGTAGGCTAACTACAAAGAATATATATGAAATTGATTAATTTACTCTATTAGATTGCTCTTGCCGCACAGATTGACCGCTCTCCCGCTATTGCTCGTAGCATCTTTGATCCTATCTTCTAGTGTCTCATACATTTTTGCTGTTGTTATTCAACAGGCATCGGCGTCATCAATACATCATAATCATTTTCACCCTATAACTAACAGCAAGAATAATAAGAATTTCTTTTCAATATCTCCTTCTATAAATGTCTGTTGTGCTTGGGATAATAAATTTGCAGCAGGACAGTTAACATACATAATAAGCGGTGGTGATGCTTCATCTAAACAAGCAGTTGTTGAAGCACTGAATGAATGGGCTTCAAATGTCAATGGACTCCAATTTACAGAAGTTTCAGACAAAAACAGTGCTAACATAACACTGAATTTTCAGAATGGAGGAAGCGGCGGCGGTGGTCACAACCAGGTCAATGGTATAGGTTCCGTCAGGGGTAGTGGGCATACCGACATAGTGGGAGAAACAATACTCCATGGTAGTAATGGACTCATAAATAGTGCCCAAATAACTATAGCCACAGCTGCTTTTGGGTCTTCTTTTGGGACATCTCTGGTAAAACAAATAGCAATGCATGAGATTGGTCATGCTCTTGGAATCGGTCATGCTAATTTCAAAGGAGATATCATGGCCCCAGCGATTAACTATGAAAAAATGGCAATATCTAGTTGTGACGTTAATGCTGTCTCATCGGCCAATCAATGGAAGCTTGCGAATTCGGGCACAGCTCCACAACCACCACATCTGGACCATGTAAACTGTTGATGATAGTATTACCACGTATCGGGGAGATGTTCAAATGTGGCACTATATCGTGTGTATTATTCGTATTTGAGGCTTGATAAATTTTGTCAAGAATTGTTGTTGTTCTTCCAGCTGTAACTCTAATCCTGGCTGTCTTTTTGCCAGGTATGATACTACTAGTTTCAGCAGAACCAACGGTCTATGCATAATTCAAAGGCTATTTTACAAAACTTTATCACTAACACTAACAACTTTTTTCCCGCCAGCAGCTTTAGTAGTAATGGTGGCGTTGGTCGCGGATTTGCCACCAGGATAGCAATCATAAATTTTGATGATGGATACAAGAGTCAATTCGCAAACGCAAAACCCGTACTAGATAAATATGGCTTTAAGGCAACTTTCTTTATAGTCTGCAATTTCGTAGGAAAATCAGCAAAGCAAATGAATTCAACTTCTATCGTTAACTTCGCTGGAAAAGGAGTTGAACAAATCAATTGGACTGATGTACTTACTTTATACAAACAAAGGGAGATGATAGGGGCTCATACCATGAATCACCTACGAAATATGACGAATATGTCCGATAGTTGAATTACGAAATTGGTAGCTCGAAGCAATGTCTCGTTAACCACGGGATTCCAACAACGACCATTGCGTACCCGTTTGAGAATGGTAAAGATACCGTAACAGTAGTCAAAAAAGTCTCCCAGGATTACACTTATCCTAGATCGGGAAACTATCCGCTGATGTTTCTCTCTTTGCGATCAAGGTTGGAGCCACGATTATGATAGAATAGCCTATTTGTATAATGATAAACAAAAGCATAATAGATTCATTCAAGTCGTTAGTGGCCAAGACAAATACAACAGACCAGGGCAACCGCTAGATACTATTCCAATAATAATATATCACTGGATCGATAACAGTGGGGTTCAATACAGTACTATGTATCTCTCTTTTGCTGAAGGAATGAATATCTACATGACAATGGCTTTAAGGTGATTAATCTGGCTGCTTTGGTATATAATAATGTCACAAACTCATTCTGTTTTAAAAATTCCTAGCGTCAGAATTTTTTGGATGCTAAATTGTGAGTTTTTAAGAATACTCGGCCACGGGCATTTGAATCAAGAAAAAGTAAAGATGCCATTTCTGTACTCCCATGTTCTTTAAAAGTATGATATATCTTACTTGCAGGAGAAGCCTTATCACACCAATTACTAGATTCCGTTTGCCATTGATCCGTTGTATGAAGTCTTCTGACGAGAAAATAAAGTAAGTAAGTAATTTCTGTAGCTTAAGGCTCCCAGTGCATGATATACATCAATTTTCTCTGGTAAAAATAAAAAAATAATTTTAGTTGGTCTTTTCTATTACCAACGTCTTTGAGTTTTCGCGTTTAGTTGTTGTAGTTTTTGTGGTAGTGATGATGATGGTGGTGGTGATAGCAGTGATGGTAGGACTGCTCTGACGAAGCAAATGCGTAGTTTCCAACTATGGGTCCTGTGGCAAACAGTACGACTGGTGCCGCAATGGCCACTATACTGAAGGTGATGTTTGTCTGTGAATGCATTAGTGTCCACCTTATTCCATTAGATAAATGGGTTAGGTAACTACATGAATTTAACAAGACTTGCTAAACCGGTATCTGAAGGATTTCCTTATTAGTGCAACTAAAGACTTTGCTGAACATTTCAATGAAGAATTCCGCTGCATTTCAAATGTTATCTTATCTATATCGTAATTTTTCTCTTAATGTTTACAATACAAGTAAGAGGGATTATGCTTGTCGTACGTAGTAACTGCAATAGGAGCTAGCAAATGTGTGGCTAAATTGAAGGACAATTGATAAATCTCTCGAAATGTTCCGAAATAAAATTCGCCCTTCTAAATTAAACTTATCGGTAGAACTTTAATATCTAACAATCGCTATAACACAGTTTGCTGTTGCGGTAGGGTTAATGTTCCTACACCACAAGATAGAGCAGTAGAGTTTCAGCAACTATCCAACTCGGCGGTGTAGCAATTAATGGCGGTCATACTCACCAGGGTTGTAGCGATGCAATAGGCAGCATGTGTTTTAACCCACCTTGAAGTTTGTATAAAGTGATCCTATGCTGAAGCATTACACCATAACTTGGTAGTTGGCTAGGGTTGTTAAACGAAATCAATAGACCGAATTTTGATACTCTGGCTGAATGTCAATGTGCTTTTAGAATGACCAATGGGCATACATGGAAGTATGACCAAATCCGTAAGCAATTTACATCTCCATTCTCTGGCATGATGTTCGAAGCTCTCGAAGATCAAACCATAGGATCTCCAGAAAGACCAAGACATTTTGTCATTAAAATAAGAGAAAAGTAGACTCGAATTCAAGCTACAAGATTCTGCTGCAGGATACTATCAGTGGCTCATTTTTCGCGGGGGCCGAGGAGGAGACACACACATTTTATCCACTCTTATAAAATGCCACCGCTGAATGATATTCTCTCTATATACTGGAGTCTTTTTATATGAATAGTACTACTCCAAGTCAACTATGAAAGTTGGCATTACGCTACCCAACCTTGGTCCACAAGCAACAAGAGAAAACGTAATTCAGTTGGCAACTCAAGCTGAGAAAGAAGATTTTGATTCGTTATGGACTATCACAAGAATTCTTAGGCCATTAAGTCCTCAAACACCATATCCAGCATCACCTGACGGGAGCCTTCCGGTTGAATATAGGACTGTGTTAGACCCACTTGATGTTTTGGTATACGTAGCTGCTAATACAAGCAAGATTTCATTAGGAACAGCCGTCATAGATATGTTCTTTTATACACCGATATTGCTTGCAAAAAGATATGCTACACTAGATGTTTTATCACAAGGTAGGGTAATATCTGGCCTTGGCCTAGGTTGGTCTAAAGATGAGTATGAAGCTTCTAATATTCCATTTACTAACAGAGGAGAAAGAGCAGACGAGTTTCTCCAAGTAATGAAGAAGATATGGACCGATGATGTCATAGAATTTAAAGGAAAATATTACAATATCCCGGCTTCAGAAATTGAGCCCAAGCCTATTCAAAAACCACATCCTCCGATTTATCTTGGAGGCTTCAGTCCTAAAACATTTGCTAGAATAGTAAAATATGACATTAATGGCTGGCTAGGCGTTGTCGGAGGTCCTTTGGAATATACTGAAAATTGTATAAACACCATAAAGGGCAACGCAAGTAAATCGAATAAGAATCCCGATAATTTCCGAACCATAATGCTGACATATCCAAACGTTAGAGAGGGTCAATCATCCAAGGATGATAAAAATAGATTTCCGTTATCCGGAACTATTGACGAAATAGGAAGCGATATACAAAGAGTAAAAGGTATGGGAGTTGATCATATAATATTTGGTTATAATTTTGTGCCAATAGGAAAGGATGTAGCCAAGATGATTGATATTTCCAAACAGCTTTCCAAATTTGCTAGGTAAAAGCGAGAAGAATATTAATCGCTCCTAGTAAGCTGAATCTTTAGATTGAGCAACATTTTGAACGTACTCAAACTTCAGAGGAAGAATGACACCAATTGCTTAGAAAGTTCCCAGCTGAGCTTGTATCCTCAAATACGCGGTCTTCCGATATCAAACCCTTAAAGTCGGATATTGCAAGAGGTGATGTATTTAATGTAAGAATACATGGAATACCGGCACTTTTAGCCGCTTTAACACCAAGCGGGGCATTCTCTACTGCTACTGCATCAGAAGGTCTTACATTTAGTCTTTGCAATGCTACTTCGAATGATGCCGGATCAGGCTTACCTTTTCCTTCAAATTGGTCACCATCAATTATAATGTTAAAGGCATCTTTTCCAAATATTTCATCTATGATTGTATCAACCTCTTCTTTTGCTGAACCACTTACAACAGCTTTTGAACACCCTGACAAAGTATTGGTTATTAATTCTCTGACACCAACAAAGGGTTTTGGTATTACATTTGTTTGCTTAAATAGCTCTTTCTTTCTTTTAGCTACATTTTCTGACATTTGAATATCCTTCTTCGTTATATTTTTAGCATCAACATATCCTTTGATCTTCAATATTTCTAGTGCCATTTCGGTAATAGGCATCCCCTCAAGCAAATAGAATCTGCTTTTATCCAAATCAATATTGGCTAGTTCTTTAATTGCTATCTTCATAGCTTGGTAATGAAATGGCATGGATTCTACTAACACACCATCCATGTCAAAGATTATTGCCCTCATGTAACAAAAAAATAAGAATAACAATAATAATAATTAGCTATTTTGGATTACCTTTTATAGCAAAAGTTGTGCTTGCAGCGATGGGTGGTACGCTGATTGATTTGGTAGTCTTCAGTCTACCTACTTCAATTTCGACTTTATTAGACAAGCACTTGGCACAGATTGTAAATAAAACCCCCACTCTATCACTAATTGGCATTTTTAGGGTCTCAAACCTATGGTTTCCTGTTAACTTGCTCATTATACAATTGATACTCCGCCTGGGGTTGGTTTTTTGATTATTCATGTGCACAATTGTGATTGTCATTTGATATTATATTACTCAAATTACTTTCCTTCACCAAAAAAGTGGCAGGTGTTGCTGTCTTTGTGATGCAAAGCCTTCTTAGTCTATGCTAAGTTTGAGTACTATTGTGTCATCTGTTGCATTGACTTCTGCATCCTTAGCTTTCAAAGTTTTAAATGCTCCTTTGAACCAACATTCAAAAAAATAAGACCACTTTTTTCCCATCTCATGTAGAATTACGTAAATGTGGATCTGATCTTTTACATCATGCCTGTAGTGTATACTTGACGCTGACATCCAATTTTCTATAGCTCTTAAGTATGAGATTATATTGTATTCTCCAGTTATCATTTCAACCTGACCAACGAATTCATCCTTCAAATGCTCGTCTACAATTTGGTTTATCTGTTCTTCTGTCAGCTTATCCATTATTCGAACAAGGTTTTTTTTCGAAGTATACATCATTCCAGCTACTGCTGCAGGAGAATGCCAGTCTACATATTCTTTGAAGATTTGATTCCCTAGTATGTTAACACTTTCCATTTTCCTTTCTGCTTCTGCACGCAATTTATCTAAAACGTTCCTTTGAACCCTAAAAGTGATGCTCTCACTTTCACTCTTTCGTTTCGCGTCTTTAGCCATCGGAGAAATCATCAGC
>DAOM01000298.1 GCA_002501855.1 Candidatus Nitrosopolaris nunavutensis | reverse complement strand
GAAATCCGTAGCCTAGCCGAGATTATAAAACAGGGCTTTTATCAAGACTATAAGACCGATAATTAGTAACTGTGAATAATTCCTGACTGCATGAGAAGAATCTATTATATTGGAATGGCTATCCACAGTTATTACTCCAGCCTTCGTCTATTACACGTGATAACACGCGTTGCAAAGGCAAAGAATGTATGTAAATCACCTACATCGTATTTTCGACTGGGTTAGGTCGGGCTGAAGTTATCAAATTCTTAAATACAGCTTCATCCATATTCATGATGTTTCAGGATGTGTTTCTGCGGAACAAGTAGGGTATGCCCGGAGTTTTCATTTACCGAAGAAGATATACAGATATTTGTAGGTAAGTTAGAAATTGCAACAAAACGTCTTTTTGCATTTGCTTCTAATGTTCCTGATAGAGAAGAAAAGAAGCTGAATCGGGCTTTATCTAGCAGTCGCTAATTAGACCTTTTTATGAATATTTTGTACTTCCACTATAAGATAATGGTGTTTATCATAATTGGGAGGAAAAATTCAACTCAGGATTGAGGCCTGATTTTATATTGAAAGACCGTAAATTAGTATAGTAATACTGTCTATACCTCATTATATCTAAGTGTTGTACTTACACACATTTACTAAGACATCCTAAATGACATAGCGTACTGCATAGTTCTTCAAATAAAGATATTTGGTAATGCATGAATATCGAGACCTAGTAATCCGCAACAATTGTTTATGGGCTGCATTTTTACTAAAAGACTCTGCTAGTGTTAATTTTTAGCTCTGTCCTACGTGGGGAAAAGGAGATTTAGAGATGCTTCCTGTCGCCGACTATGAGAGTTATAAAATAAGCATTGACAACAAAAGGGGTATAGAAATAGAATTTGTAAAGGAAAAGTAATGAACCATAGCGTCATCTATTAATAATAAGGGAGCTGTTTCTTCTAAAACAAATTCTGAGACCTGATACGATCAAGTATTTCTGAGATTATTTCTTGTTAAGGTGCAGTCTAAGACTATCCCGGGTAGTACCTGGTTGATTACAGAGAATACAATACACAATCCAATTTAAGCCTAGCTTCGGTTGGTCAGTTGGCGGTTTACCAATGTTATAAGAAAATGGGATGGCAGTTTAATTATTCAGTATCTGTGGAAAATATCAAACTGACGGTTCAATTATTGAGCCTCGTTTCCGACATAAGAAAAGTGGCTATGCCCAACCCTATTGCTGCACAAATTGCAATCACAAATTCATAATTGGTCACGGGGCATCTTCGAGGGTTAGAGTCACTGCAAGGACCACTAAATAAGATAGTTTTCTCGCTGACCTATTACTGATGTTATAATTGTGTTGTGCGTCCTTACGAGGTAAAATGATTCAATGCAAATAAAATACATAATGCGTCGCACAGGTATTTGGAAGCACACGGAGGTTATCGAGATTTAATTCGCTAATCCAAATCCAGAAAGAAATATTTTGGATTGTTCACTATTAGGGTTACTTCATGATGCATGGTCTTAGAGTTTATGTTCTTATAGACTGCATTTCAGGCCTCGGAAATAATAGTTTTAATTTCATTATGTAATTCATTGAGAATAGATTCTATTTTGCTATCATCATCGAGAATGCCCATAATCTTCTTCATTGTCTTAATATCGTATTCCCATAGCGATTTAGCTTGTTGTCCATTATCTAAAGTTGATCTCCTAATCGCAACATGTGAAAAATCCTGTTCTTTGCTTCTTGATCCATGACAATGTAATACATTTGGCGGAATACAAACTGTATCTCCAATCTTATTAAGAAAAATTGTCTTACCGATAGCATATTTTGGATCACCTCCTTTTGTACTGACATTTTTCTGTATGAGAGTAACAAAACCTTCCCCTAAAAATGAAGTGTCAGAATCCGGTGAAGTGGTTGTAGCAATTAGTACTTGTTCAGATTCATGTATGTGTATTTTTGTCATTCCTCCGTTTTTGAACGTAACATGATACATCTCCTGCTCCATGGAATCTGATTCGTTCAAAATTCGTCTAATTTCATAACTGCCAATGAATTTGTTTACATAAAAATCATGTTGTTCTCCTTTCGGTTGTCTTTCATCAGTTGTGTATATGTTTTTCTTATCCAATGTTATTCAGTTTTTAGTACTAGTGTTCCCATTTATGAATTATCAATATTGCCAGGCAACTGTTTTATCAAATCTCTTATGACCAGAGATTTTCGATGCATTTTGTAGTCTTAGCTAGAAATAAATCCTTTTTTTACAATCCTCATAGATCATTCACTTTTTTTATTGTTGTCTATTCATTGGCTTTGAATGATGGGTTTGCCTAGACCATAATAATATACATTCAATTAATAGAGCCGTCATCTAGAATTAAATGACATATCCGAGTCTACTAGCACTCGACGAGAACGTTTTCTAATACCAACAGACTTCTTGTTATTAGTATAGGTAGATAAGATGCCTAAACCAGCGATTTGCACATTTTGTAAACAAAAAGGACTGAGCGAATAGGGAAAATATATTCCCCCTCGTTCGCACTATGAGGGATGGTATTATTGTAGCAATGGACACTACTGTCAAGAAAGATGGGACTTATCGTGAAAGTGGTCTTGCATATACAGTGATTGGTGTTATCATCAAACTAAGTCACGCATCAATCTATGCTGCTGAAAAACTGCCATTTAATTAGTTACAGCCACTCATTCTATACGAGACGGCAATGTCAAATTCTGTAAACGAAAATACAATGCTATTCAAGCCACTTCTAGCTGCAGGAATAATAATTATAGCTTTTTGGTGTTGTGTGTCTCTGGATAGGTACCAGTGTCGTTTCACCTAAAGAAGACGGTGAAGGCTTTAAGATCATCGGCATAAGGTTTCTAATTGGTGGAATGATTTCAATTATTCTTGCTTTCATAGCAAAATATTTTATGCTTATTAAATATCTTTTAAAGCAGATCAGTTACAAAG
>DAOM01000123.1 GCA_002501855.1 Candidatus Nitrosopolaris nunavutensis | reverse complement strand
GTTCTGTTTTCTACAGATAGACAACTACAATTCCCTTGAGCGTACCATGTCTCGAACCACTTTGTTATTTTTTTGCCGCATTTGGTACAATAGGTTGTCAGTACAATAACTTATAGGCTTCATCATGGATATAACATTTTCTCGTGCATTCTACCATAAAAATGTAAAAAATTTGTATTTTTTCCTTTCTTTGGTGACATTGTATTTTTTTTGAGTTATGGTACAGCGATAGAAATGTTTGTTGCCAAGAATTACGGTAAAAGGGCCAAGTTATTGGCAAAGGATCCAATCCCAACAATTACTTGGCCATATAAGAGAAAAGGATGGAATAGAATGATTATAGGATTTTAGCAGAAGTTTTCACGATAGCTGATAGCTTTATCGAGTTTAATTTTTACTGCAGTGAGACATAGGCTTGGCGGAGGGATTGCATCACCGATATTCATCTTCTGTGCCATTTGTATAAGTAGATTATATCCTACTTCAGCATTTTCTACTATCGAGTCTTCTACTGATTGCATTAATTCTTCTGCAGAGCCCCTTGACTTGTCTATAATATTTCTTATAGATTCAGGTGGTACTGTTATAGGCAATTTTCCCTTCTTGTGTTGGTGTTCCCCCACCCTTTGTGATTAGTTGTCTTAGTCTGTCTTGCTGTTCTTTTGTTTCCTTGAACGGTGTTGTAACAGCTGCTTGGCCTCTTCTAATAGTGTTTGTTGTACTCTTGTTTGAACTCGTTCTAAAGCTGCATTTTCCATTGCTAATGCAGAATTCAAATACAAAACAAACTTGTCATGTATATGATCTCCCTACTACTATGTCAGATATTTCCTATAAACATTGTCAGCTGAGATTTGCCAAATGGCTGATGTCCTATTTAGATATATGTGTGTAGATATTGATCATTAGATCACAATTTGTTCTTTGATAGTGTATCTGAAAAATTGTTTAATGAAATACCTGAATCATCATCAGCAAGATCTAAGGTATTCTTAAATATTGAACGATTTGAAATTGGACAAAGTTATGTTACCGCCAAAGTACAAAATCGATACGGCGACAAAGTTAATATTAACATACAAGGTGGGCGGCCTGGAATAGAACTACAAAAAAATCTTTTCAAAGTCAAAGATCATGAGACAGGAGATCGTCTGAATTATGCATATCTATTAACAAAACTGATACAAACCCATAAGATACTTGTAAGGAAATTGCCGGTTATTGGCATTAAAGATTGGTTATTAATTTATGACGATACATTACTGGAACTCGCAGTTAAGGATGCATATGATGAATTGGAAATCGTTGTAATTTAAAGAAATCTATAATGTGATATAGAATTTGACAACATCAATTGTTTCCATCTCAAATGTTGATCACGAATTTCTACTAGTGTATTCACGGTAGTAGATTCAATACCATGTCATTCTTATTATGTTCTAGAATCTCTCTGAAGGTCGACATTCATTTGTCTATTAAGGATCCTGTATGTGATAAATGGATACCATTAGAGTATGATTGCGATCTTGAATATGAGAGCCCGGAAGATGCAAACATGGCTCAATGAAGACATAAATGTGCCACTGTATTAAATGCAATAAAGGGTATAGTACAGAAATTTATTTTGACCAGAATAATAAGTCCGCTTCGAGCAAACTAATACCTATGGAGGTAGCTACACATGAGAATCATACTTGTAGCGGCCGGTCCCTCCTATTCTGAAGTAAAAAAACAGCAAGAACAATTTGAGGAGGACATAGATTATTCTATTTTGAGAAATGGGATGAAGAAAAGATATAGGTTAAGATTTTTGTGTTATAATCATTGAAGTAAGAAATGTGAAATGAATCTCTGTTCCTACATGATGACTGTTTACTCCTAGTAGTATATTATTTTGGACGTCTTCAATGAATAGCTGACGAATTTTATTTATGTCTTCTGGATTTGGAAATGAAGCTTGTAATAGTCTTTCTACATCCATCTCAATTCTAAAAAAATCAGTGATCCCCTCTCTCCCCCTGCTCGGTGTTTCAATCCTTAAAAGGACTCTCCAATGTTAGAATTTAGATCAAGATGAATACTTTTTTTAAAGAACACACGGTCAAGAATGAAATTCAATCATGGAAAGGCTTTGCGGATAGCCTGCGCTCAAAGGAGGATAAAGAACATTTCAAAGAGATGTTAAGAGAATATTACCAATATTGTATAGCAATAAGCGCCGGACCAGAATCATTCCCAAGTGAAGAGTTGGTTCTAGCTCTCATTTCATCGCAGTATAAAAAAATAATTCTTTGGTTGATGGAAAAAGGCTTCAAAATATGAGAAATATCAGCATCTAAGCGCTTAGACACACGTCAACATGAAATGTATAGGTTAATAATTATTTCTATGAGATAGTATTATGCTTAGATAAACACACTGGGATAGAAATGCCAACTCTTGACAATAAAATCTGTCAATCATCGAAAGTAGATTTTCAACTACGCAGATAATATAGGATAATCAATAATATACCCCAACGAAGCGAGATTCAATCATCTAAATTGCCTCTTACTGTTTATACTCCTCCTTCGATGGTGATGAGTGAATAAATATCGGTCGAGAAATGAATAAATATTTTATGCTAACTCTGTATGATGGACATGTCATTGTGAAAATATATTGTATCATATAAAATATTGATCATTTTAACATCTTTTGTACTAAATATAATTAAATAGACTCCTTTCGCTACAAAATACGTATGAAATTATATAATATACTAAAAATTTAGATACATTCTTATAGAATGAGGTTTATCATTAGTTAATGATATTTGGGAAAGTCCATTATTCTACTGTGAGAGGAGTTGGTCTGACAGCATAAACATCTTGAAAAAGAGAGAATTAAGATGAGACGGAATTTAAATAAAATACGTTTCATGCTATGTGAATCATGTTTTTGGTGCGCATCGTGCCTAATCTAGGAGTTATAGTTGATAAATGTCCTATCTTCGACAATGGCAAAGTAGAATCAATGTCGGTTACCGACAACGAACTTTACAAATCCAACTTGAATCCAATAAAGAGCAGATCTACTGCGAACTTTGTAAATTATGCTGACTTAACAAAATCAGAATAGAAGGGCGCAAGTACATCTATCTATTCAAAAATGACTACAAGGTACCGCCTAGAAACTACACCCCTTGGAATCAGTCCAAAGGATGGATGAGTAAAGAAATAGATTTATCCTTGTGAAGTAGTTAAAAGACGAATAACAACACTTTTCCACATTGGAGGACAAATTATAGTCCATTGTAATTGGTAGCTAGAATATCCTTCGCAGTAGGAGAAAATGTTGCCGACTTTTAAAGCATCTAAACTTAATGTCCTCGAGAACTTTTTCAATTGCAAACAGCTTAACGAAGTATAGGTACAATAAAATTTGGAGCAACGTTCTCCTTTTAAGTATCGCCCCTGCGCTGATCGTTATGTGGATAAGGATATTCCATTTGGCAGGCTGTGGCCTGCCCAATCCTGGTCCCGAAAAAGTGACTTACAATGCGTAGAGCCAGGTCAATTCCAGCAGAAACGCCTGCAGAGGTGAAGATCGGGTCATCCAAAGTGAATAGAAGGTCTTCACGTATTGTGGCTGTTGGTGCGGCGTCCCGTAAGAAATCAAAAGTACGCCAGTGAGTAGTGGCTTCACGTCCTTCCAATAAACCTGCTTTCCCAAGGAGACTTGAACCTGTGCACACTGAGGCAGTCAGCCTTGTCTTAGTGGCTCGATCCGCAATCCACTTCAGGAGAGTATTATTTTTTACTTCCTTACGCGTTCCCCAACCACCCGGCACGATCAGTAAATCCAGAGCAGGACAGTCTTCGATAGTCACATCTGGGGTGAAGCGTAGGCCGCCAACGGCTGAGACTTGACCTTTCCTTTCTGAGATCAAGAGGATTTGAAATGGTGATGATTCTTGCCTCCGGCGTTCTTCGTTCAAACGCGTTACCGAAAATACCTCAAAAGGGCCTGCGACATCCAAGACTTCTACTTGATCGAAGATTAGAATTCCAACCGTTAGCGGCAGCTGGTTTTGGTTCATAACACAAAACTACCCACTATTTGCAGCGTCTTGCCTTTTATTTATATCGACATAAAGAAAATTGGCTTGATATGCGTTAGAAGATTCTTTTGGTATATAGAAAGGAATTTCCCCCCGTTCCAATTCTTTATTCTTATACCCCATGCTCACAAGCTGCAGGAAGTTGCACCATAATCGCTAGCCGCCACCTGGGTAGCAGCTAAATTGATAGGGATCGCATTGCCAAGCAAGTTAGAATTACTACCGACATTAAATAATTCAAGCAATACTAGTTTAACTTGGGAGGTTAATAATATAAATTGAAGAAGCGTTTATGAAATGGATGGACAAATAACGTGAAAGGGGAGACATATTTTTTGAAAACAAATGATAATAATAGTAATGATAATGATCAAACAGTAAAACCAAAGATTCTACCACTTCCAAATGGCCCGTACTACCTCATACACGATATGGAACCAAAAATAGTTGATAATATGCAAAACTCCAAAGGAGAATCACTTTCAGCGATAAGGGGCGTCACATTATGTCGTTGTGGAGCATCAAAGAACAAACCACTCTGCGACGGCACTCATAACATTATTGGATTTTCTAGCGAAAAAAGATCCGGCGGAAGGAAAGATAGGAGAATCGATTACGCTGGAAAGAACATAACAATTCATGATAACCGAGCAATTTGTTCTCATGCTGCAGAGTGCGTAGATAATCTCTCGTCAGTTTTCAAATTAAACAACAAACCATGGATTGATCCTGTTGGCGCAACGCTAGACGCAGTCATTGAAACTGTAAGAAAATGTCCATCAGGTGCTCTTAGTTATTCCGTTGATGGAGTTGAATACAGGGATCAAGATAGAGAGCCAATGCTTACAGTCTCAAAAGATGGTCCTTATATCATAACTGGCGGTATAGAATTAATGGGTGATTCGCAATTTGGAGAGGGGGCGTCGAAAGAACACTACACACTTTGCCGCTGTGGTGCTTCTAACAACAAACCATTTTGTGATGGTATGCACAGGGATATCAATTTCAAGGATGAAAAAAACTGAAGATCTGACTCATCTCAATCCCTATCCTATACTGGCTGACGAATCATCTACCTTTAATCATGATTGAAAGACACGGAGGGAAATTAGTATTAAACCTAGAAAAAAGGGTAACCAATTTAAAAAATCGAGTAGGGTTGCGGCAGTATCCAACATGGTCTACAATCTACTTGTTCACAGGCAAGCCTTTCATTACAGAAACACACCAATCCTGGAGCGACTGCGAGAAGAATTGATTAAACCTTCTTCTTTAAGATTGCTATATAGTGGTTTGAAGGGGCTGCTATAGGTTTTCTGTTGGATCGGCCAGATGGTGCCGTCGCTGGTTGTGTTCTTGGTTCCGTAGTGCATCACTTGGGAAATGGTATTGCTCAGCGTTTGTTAAGCAGGCGAGAAGAGATACGGCTAGGGTGCAGTTATTAGTTATGTAAGCATTAGCATTAAGGAAAAATTCGACTAGGGGTTGCAAATACGCGAAGACGATTTTTTACAAATCACGAACACCAGCGTCCAACTGCTCAAGAAATAGCAGATGGAATTCTGCTGGGAGCTCACAGGGGCTTCACTTTCTATGGCTTGCTGTTGGCGAATATAGCTTTTTCTTAAAGATAAAGTTTTTCCAGAAATATGATACTTGGTGAACGCTTGTGGCAAACCAAGACGATATTGTTAATTCAATGTTAATTCAATGTTAATTCACCTAAGCAAGAGAAACAATTTGAAAAATGCAGGAGAAATTGCTTTCGGAGAAAAATATGTATTATCTTCATGGAAAGGAAAAATGAACCAGAAATAACGTTAGATTTTGAGTGGATTGCTTGCGCCCATCTTAAGCTCCAAATGAACTATATCCAGGGTACAACAAAAAGATGAAAGATTTGGTATGGAACAAAGGGTGACAGATGCCTGTTATAGATGATAATGATACGTATCATAGAATCCAGCCAGTATACGCCACCATCAATCAGATATCAACCTTAGCAGGTCCGAATAAGCTTCTCTTGTGATCTCGTCTTTTGCTAATCGTTGTGATCTCGTCTTTTCCTTCTTCAATCAAATTGTATCGAATAGGTATTCTTCTATTTATTCCTATTAGCAAGCCGAAACAAATCATTAATAACAAATCAAATACTATGATCACAAGTACTGTTGTTGATACCTTCCCAATAACCAAAGGCCTCAGTGTTATATGAATAAATAACTTTGCGTATGTGTTTTACTGAGTATAGACTACAAGCTCTTTAGACAGGTTGAGTCTGCTCAAGGATGGTCAACCTGTATTTCTCTCTCCGGCTTCATCTCCTCCTTAACTTAATGGTCCTGGATAGGATTAATCGCTGACAGCAACTTTTATCATTTTGGCTTGTTCAATATCAATCGGTGCGTCAGTAGAATCTGTTCTTATTGCAGCTATTTTATCAACAATATCCATTCCAGATATCACCTTTCCAAAGACGGTATATTTTCCGTCTAAGAATTTTGAATCTTTCAATATAATGAAGAACTGTGAACCTGCACTATCCGGATCCTGTGATCTTGCCATAGATATTATACCACGTGAATGTGTATTTTTATTAAACTCTGCTTTTACGTTCCAACCAGGACCTCCTGTTCCCCATTTACCTTTGTTGGATGTATCTTTTGTATGGGGATCTCCACCTTGTATCACGAAGCCTGGTACAATTCTATGAAATATCAATCCATCATAGAAGCCGCTCTTTGCCAATTTCTTAAAGTTTTCAACGGTCTTTGGCGCATCATCTGAATAAAACTCCACTGATATATCCCCAAACTCTGTTTTTATAGTTCCCATGTGTACCATAATAGCAAAACCGCTGTCAATCGCCTATATATATGCACACAGAAATATTTCAATGGCGTCTCAGTCTATAATCTAATCCGCCTAAGTCTCCTCGGCGCTACTAACAACCGTAAAAGGACGAGAGGCAGTAGAGCTAATACTCCGTTCGTTGCATATTATTTATGAATTGCAGTAACTGACTGCTGGTGTAATAATTTTGGATCCGCCATTGTATTCTTTTCAGTTGCTCGCAATTTGCTCTTATATTTTAGATTGCGTGGTTTAGTTCTTAATCTATAACCGCAGCATGGACACCATAACCCGTCCCATTTTAAGAAGATCTCACATATCTGACATCGTTTCTGTCCAGTAGAATAACGCCCAGCACCAACTGGTTTGTGTGCCTTATGACGCATACATATACCTTTACAAGTCATATGATTCCTTTCCTCTCTCCCTCTTCTCTTCGGTGTTCATAATCGAGAGACATTTGTTATACTTATCTGATGCAGTAGTTAAAGATAATGGCTCATTTGCATATCCTTATTATGTGGAAAATGATCGTCGTTGTATCATAGTAGAGGAATAAGACGAACTTTGTTATCGTTGGGTTCCATACATTTTCCGCCTTGACCAACTCATAAACTGTTGGCCGCGTACTCGTTGAGGGTTTATTCAGGCCAAGTATAACGATTTACTCTTGCTAGTAAATCTTTGAGTTCCTGTCTTTCGCCCGGCGCATAGTACGGGCCAACTTTCCATATCATAGAAACCAAAGTTCCATCTTCAGGGGTGCGGTATGCAAGTCACAGGTGAATTGACTGACTGACTGGAATATATTCTGGGGAAGCAGTGTGACGAATGTCACATCTGAGAACGGAACACAGAAGAAAATCGTCATCGAACATGACAAGATGGGCAATGTCATAGGAATGGATGCTGCGACAGGAAAGGAACTATGATAGAAAACAGTAGGTAAGCAATATCATACCTGTCTCTTATACACAACT
>DAOM01000368.1:3438-7035 GCA_002501855.1 Candidatus Nitrosopolaris nunavutensis | reverse complement strand
GTGATCAATTCCCACAAACATTCAATAGATCGCACAACAGAAATAATACCAAGCAGAAAAGTGTCACCTATGTGGGTATTTGAAAGTGTCACCTATCTATGTAAGTACTACACCTAGTAACCTGACGTAATACGGAACTCAATCCATTTATGTAATGGGTCAGAGGCTTCAGGTTTTCTAATGCTATCTAGATAGAGAAGTATGTCCTCTTCCGTCATATCCTTGAATGGTTTATGATTCAAAAATTTTGAAAGCACAATCGACGTCGATATAATGTTAAGTCTATATGTATCAGCAATATTGACTTCTGTCTTTTGTGATAGAACATAATTGACAATTGTGAGGGCATTTTCTAATGATAGTCTACTTAGATCGGTCAGGTGTCTATGGACATATACTGCGAGTCCTTCAGTCGCCAAGTCTATCCTCCTTGTATTTACTTCATAATCAGATCCTTGTTGTGGTTGTTGAAGGTGATGTGAATGCTTGGCTATCTCGTAATGGGACCTTACTTCCATTCTTGTTGACATTGGGTCAGCCTTCGATGCACTTGACGCTATTACCATTTATTTTCTTCTTCGATATGATATAGTATATCGTGCATAAAATACATTCTATTGAACATTATTTGTTGTAACAAAGGCAATCTATACTGGGTTAAACCATAGCTAATAATAATGATGAGATGTCATTAGAGATTGTAATACAATGAGTGAAGACAAGTCAGAACAAGAATTGGCTAAATGGCGCAAAAAAATAGAAATGATAGGTATTGATATACTAGGTCTAGATCAAGAGACAGAAACAGGGCGGTTCAAACTAAAAACAAAGTTTATGAACGAACATTTTATAAATGAATTAGATAAAATAGGTTTGCAACTCATAAACATTCGAGGAACATTTATTGGCAGACTTGTGGTACTTTTAGAAGCAAAAAATGTGAACTCCATGTCAACTAATACTACTACTTAGTACCTTAACTAACTATAAGCGTCCTTTAAAAATAATGGTTTCGATTATTGTCTTGTCAGCCTTAATTCTATTATGATATTATCATGAAAGTTCTAAGCTATTGGAAATCTAAGAGTAGATTTGATCAATCTTACGATAGGTAATGTAAAGGGAATGAGGATCGGTACCAACACCGTCTACGAAGAGAAAGTCACTGGTGACGTTATTCTTTCTGTGACTATCAGATAAATTAGTTTCAGATTTCATAGAAGTAATATTTTGTATTATAGTCAAAGCATTGTCTTTTCCTTATCCACCCACATAATCTTTAATGTTACTTATCATACTGCCTTCATTCTTCTAAATGAATAAGATCCGAATATTGCAAAGGCGATCGTAAACGCAGCTAATACACCGACATCTAAAGCGAATGAATGGATAGATGTTCCAATGATGGCATTTCTGAGAGCATCAACAGCATAGGTAGCAGGATCTATAGCGGTTAGAAAGAAAAGCCAACCTGGAAGGTTCTTGAGTGGAAAAAGAGCTGCACTCAAAAAGAAAAGAGGAAATACTACAAAGCTAATTATTAACTGAAATCCCTCTAGACTTTCAATGTAGCTACCAATGGCAAGTCCAACTGAGGTTAGGGCAAATGAGAGGAGTAGTACAACTGCGATAGTCTGAATTAGGGATAATACATTAAGGTTAATCCCTATAGCCATTCCAATAACTAAGAGGATGGCAGCTTGGACTAAAGATGTGGTCATACCTCCTAATGTCTTGCCTATGAATACAGTATCCCTGCTTACGGGTGCTACCATCACACTCTTAAGAAAATCGAATTTTCTATCCCATATTATATATGAGCCAAAAAACACAGAAGAGAATATTACAGACATGCTAACTATACCAGGAAATATGAATTTTTGATAATCTACACCAGTAGAAGGATGAGTGGAACCAAAGCCAGAGCCAATAACAAACAGCCACAATACTGGGGTGAAAGTAGATGCTATTAATCGGCTTCGTTCTCTAAGAAATACTTTGAACTCACGAAGCCAGAGGGCATATAATCTGCCAAGGTTTGCTTCTATTATCATAGTATCAACTACTTTGTTGAGCATAATATTTTCTACGAAACCTCCTTCACACTGTTGTCCTTGGTTATATGTAACCTGCTATAATAATTCTTATGAAGACGAAAAGAGTATACCTAATCATTGATACCGTCGAGGAAAGAATTTGGAATAAATGCAAATCAGAGTCTTTCTCTTCGAGAAATTTTTATTAGCAGACTTCTAGGAAGCAAAACCACACACTTAAATTTAAAAAAAGAGCATCTATTTTATTTCTGTTCGTAGCGTGCATATTTTTCCATGAAACCTCCTTCTGCCTCTTCCTTGATATTCCGTCCAGTAGATCTAAGAAATACATCGTTCAATGTGGGGATTGTATATTCAACCGATTCGGCATCAATATACTTTAAAATTATAGGAAGATTCCGACTAGCGTTATCTACTGATAAAACAAGCAATCCATCATCACTGATATTTTCAATTTTATGAACGAAGCTGAAATTCTTTAACATATCTATATTCGGCCGCTTCTTTTCCACTAGCTTGAGTTTTACAATATCACCTCCCATCATACCTTTCAATTTTGAGGGTGTATCAAGCGCAATTATTTTACCTCTATCTATAATACCAATTCTATCGCATAGCATATCAGCCTCTTCCATATAATGAGTTGTCAATATTATGGTGATCTTCTCCTCTTTTACAAGCCGCTCAATATATTTCCACATAGATTCCCTGCTACTTGGGTCAAGACCTAATGTTGGCTCATCTAGGAAAATTACTTTAGGTTTGTGAATAAGCCCCCGGGCAATTTCTAATCGTCTACGCATTCCTCCAGAATATTTCTTGACCTGATCGCTTTTTCTCTCAGTCAGTCCTACTAAATCAAGTACTTCAGCAATTCGTTTTTCTCTGACTTGACGCGGCACGCTGTAAAGCCAAGAATGGAGTTTCAAATTTTCGTATCCAGTGAGCATATCATCACTACTTGGGGCTTGGAACACAATGCCTACGCTGCCTCTCACCTTAGCAGATTGAGTTACGATGTCAAAACCATTTACCGTGGCAGTACCAGAAGTAGGTTTGAGTAGAGTCGCAAGCATATGTATGGTCGTGGTCTTGCCAGCACCATTTGACCCCAAAAGTCCGAAAACCTCGTTTTCATGTATATCAAGATTGAGTCTGTCGACGGCAGTCAAATTGTCGTATCTTTTGACGAGATCACGTATAGCTATCAAACAATCTATCGAGATGTAGATCAGGGTATTATGCCTTGAGATTTTAAAAAAATAGAAATAATCTATTTGAAAGGTGCGCCAGCCGACAAAATATCCATTCGACACCTAACAATGATAATAAAAATTGATTGATAAGATCACTTGCCTATTTTGAACATCTTTGTCCCGCACACAGTACAAATCCCTTGTGTGGCTGGCTTTCCATTTTTCATTGTGACCTTTTTCTCGTCTTTCATCTCTCTTTTTGACTTACATTTAACGCAATACCCTTCCATGGCAATGCAACCTGTTATGCAAGAATATAAAATGGTTGCCATAAAACCTAGCGA
>DAOM01000368.1:0-3146 GCA_002501855.1 Candidatus Nitrosopolaris nunavutensis | reverse complement strand
TTAGAAGACTTTGTTAAATTATAGTTCTATATCATGATAATCATACCTGTTAAGTATCAACAGCAGGGAGGAAAAATTACTCTAAAGTTCAATGTCTCAGAACAGGGTTGATGGCTTTTGGATAGGCCATCGCAGCTATCGCAAATGTTCCTTCACTCGGCGTTTTGTTTGTATACTTGGTCTAATTCGTCACTTTCTTGTTGCTCTCTTACTTCTTGACTAATTATTTCACATTCGGCCTTTTCTTCCCGCTTAGAAGCCATCAAGCCTTATCAGTCCGATGCCTGAAATTACGCCAATTATTACGATGGATTGTAGGGTTGATATTATTGTATGCGATGCGGATTGAGCAGTCACATGTTACACTCTCCATAATACGTTGGCTATTTTAACAAAATCAGGTATTCCATTTAATAGATTAACCTATTGTCTCTTTAGATCACCAAGTTCAGCATAGCGAACGAGGTGTACATTTGCATACGTCTGCTGAACCTTTATTATCCGCAGGATGCCTGTCACAGGCAAAGAGAGAGGTCACATTCATCACAAATGTAGCAAAGTCTATCAAAGTCGGATGATAATATTATGAAATCATGACATTTGGGACATTCAATCTCGTGTTCTATATCTTTCAATTTCTTTTCTGTGACTTAAGTCATATCAACACCCGACACATAATTTGGATTCTACGGTTGTGGCGACAATTGACTGCTCATCTTAGACATATTATGGGTTTGGTCGGAATTATTATTATTTGATGAGTCAAGGAGCTGGATGTCGATGTTTTAGCTTTTGTTAATGATTTTAATAATTTTGAATCACTTATTCAATCAGGAATATGCCTGGGCATGTTTCTATCTAAGAGCAAACTCATATCTTCTCATCCATGTTCTCCCAATGCCAGATATTGTCAATTTAATGCTATTTTCTTCAGAATCCTCCTTTTCTTCTATAAAGCGGTTATATTTTAGAAAACCAATCCACGTTGAAACCATTTGCTCATTATTGTCAAATTTTTGCGCTATATCCTTTATCGATTGCCCATCAGACAAGCATTTTAAAATATAGATCGCACCAGTAAGTCCAGAGAAGCGATTAATGTTTACAGGATGGTTAGTGTTGTTCTTTAGCGTACGAATATGGACCTCTTTCGCACCGTTATGACGGTATGCAATCCTTTGTTCGATTACATAGTCTTTTTCCCCTACTTAAAGGTTTTACAGGAGATGAGATGGCGCTGTCATAGCTAATCATTGAAGTTGCCAAATTATCCCTCAGTGTAACGGAAGAAAGCATCATTAAGACTCGAACACGCCTTATATTAGTTGTAATATTGTTACTTGAGGTATATAAAAATACCGTTGATTAAATATGTTCGGGATTCCAATTAATTTGATATTCTCGCATGATATAATTATTCAGTCTAATGTCACATACAGTATACTGCCGGTTAGTGGAATACCAAGGTTCGACATTACTAAGGCTGCTCTATGGCCATCGCTATACTACTGTTAAATGCATGGATCTGAGTTGTCGCATTTGCAAGTGTTGCAACAGCATTCTGGAACACCTATTGAAGTTTATTCGAATTTATGGCGACTATCTACTGGAATTGGAGGTAGATTATTCCAACGAAAAATAACCCAATGACTATTGCTACTATTTTTGCTACTTTCTTTAACACACCCAATTAATACACCTACAAAGAAACCTCTACCTATGGTAACACTCATTGATGTTATGTTTTCAATCTTCAATAGGTGCCGTTCAACCCTTATCATTCAAATAGCAGTGGTATTCCATTGGTTTGTCGCAAAAGCAAAGACCATGTCAACAAACAATCTGACATCTATTGAATAATCAGACAATTCGATAAAGTGGTATTCTCAACACGATTATCAGAGGTAATAGTCAATAATAAAGAACAAGAGTTCATTAAATCAACAGATATTTTTAATAATGTAGAAGTATATACGCCTCTCCAACTAACAAAATAGAGATAATTTGAATTTATGAAAACAAGAGAAAGCACGAAGTACATGATTGCAGCTGGCGTTGTTGCAACAGCTATAGTAGCAGGCGTGATAGGTTGGAGTAAGAGGAAATCTAAAGAAGTTCGAACGGAAATAGATATCAGAGCATCTGATGATCGAGTATGGCAAATACTCACAGACTTCCCAAACTTTGTTAACTGGAATCCGTTTATTACTAAAATAAGCGGAGACTTGAAGAAACATGCAAGGCTAAAAGTCCGCATTCAACCTCAAGGCGAAAGAGGGATGACTTTTAGGCCAATAATACTTAACGTGGAACCAAAGCGAGAGCTTCACTGGATAGGTAGGCTTGCAGTACCAGGGTTATTCAGCGGAGAGCACATTTTCACAATAGAGCCCCTAGGGAAGGATCATGTACGTTTTATCCATAGGGAAATCTTCACTGGTCTATTTGTGCTAATTTATGCTCGCAACTTTGATACAAACATACGTCAGGGGTTCAAAGATATGAATCAGGCTCTAAAAGCTAAAGCAGAACAATCAATATCTATATCATGACGATCATACATACTATAAATTATGTTTCTTAGTCAGTCAGGTTATTATTGTTATCGTAATTGCTTGCACCACTGACTAATGATCAATATCGCAATTTTATAGACTCGCTACCAAGCCCAGTAACAAAAAAAATGTATGTATTTACTTTAACAAATATAGACAATACGTTCGTGACAATATCATAAGGGATACTACAAAACTAATAGAAGGGCATGGGTAGGCTGGGTAATGCACGAGAAACATGGATCAAGCGCGGAACAGCCATTCTCGTCAAGGGTTTGTCTCCAAATGATACAAGAAGCCTTTGGTTATGGAGTGCATTTATCAGTCCATAAGCAAATACCATAATCGCTTTAACGATTAGTATTATTTACTGAGGAGCGGAATACCCATATACCGAAGACACTTGTAGACCAACCACGTTATTAGCTAAGTAAATAGCCCTACCCTTCGGTCCAATGAATCTATTTAGATTATAATCGCAAATTTTATATTATTAGAACCCTAAAGATATATCGTCTTTGAAAGGACTTCCAAGAATAAAGCGAAAATCTCTAGGGTTCTAGAGTCTCTTATGCCCACCTTGGATTAAAA
>DAOM01000137.1 GCA_002501855.1 Candidatus Nitrosopolaris nunavutensis | reverse complement strand
GCTCATCATATAAGCAACTCTCGCTCCTACTGCACATCTAGGAGCTGTGATCCGTAATTTTCGTAGCGCCAGAGCGAATTCACGTAACTCGTCTGCGACGGCCTCTTCTAAGCCGGCACTCCACTCTCGAATAATGTTGGTTATGGTGCCGGTACTTAGATTGTGCTTGTCCGCTATTTGGTCTCTGGTAAGACCCCTAAGCCAATCTTCAATAATCAAGGCTTTAAGAGCTCCAGTAACTCGCGGTTGCATCGCAAATTAATTGGCGGTCGTCCATATTAATATTAACCATCGTCAAAATATGAGAACTCATCATCATCATCGTCACGACGCACGATCATACCCACCCACTTCCGGGCCAGTACTGGACGACACTTTCGTTCTTGTCCTTATAACAATTCTTCCATAACTAAGCTCACAGATTTTTCCCTAGTAGGATGTTACATAAAGTCTACCATAACTTTATTCCAAAATTAGTCAATAATTAGAATAAAAAAGCCCCGCTCATGGCAGCAGCAACCACGGTTAAATTATAACTATAATTATTGGATTATTATCAATGAAAACCAAGAATAAACAACCCGAAAAAAGCATTGTCATACTGCTGTCCGCTGTTGTGTCCATGGTTGTTTACTCTTGTTACCTTTACCTTTAACAAATGAAGCCATAGAGAAAGTGTTTGCAGCTTCGACCATGTTACCGTCTACTACACAAGCTACTACCCCCATAAATTCAATAGATGCGGAAACCAAAAATAATAGCCTCGTCGTGGCACAAACTCCATTTTATCAAGCAGAGTTTGGGAAGCTGATAGGTCAAACGGTACTGAATACTGGAGGAGTTCCTCAGATACAAGAGTCTATCATAGAAAATGGAACTATGAATGGTGTTGGTAATGTTACAAACCTCGAAACATGGGTTGATACTTTCAAATCTCCTGCAATAGCTTATGGTGTTGGCCAAGGGATACTAACTACGAAAGATAAACAAAGGGCAACTTGGATTGCACATGACATCGGCAGGACCAATAATAATGGGGCAATAACATATCATGGGGTGATGTTTTTTAGTAGTAACTCTACGGGTAAACTTGCTTTTCTTAACAACTTGGAAGGACTCTACATTACAGAGGTAAATGGTAGCAAGCAAACAACAAAAATGTGGGAGTGGAAATAAAAGTCATTAGGATATTTTTAACTGCCCAATAGAAATAGCAAAGAGTACAACAAACCAAAAAATCCCTTGTTTCTTTTTTATTGTTTTTACTTTTTAAATTGAGAGTAGGCCGACAGATACAAAAAAAGGGGAAGAATAACTTATCATGCTGTCTTTATGAGCTTGCGGAAATGATCACCATTCTTTGCAATCTCTTCATTCCAAGTTTCTTCTGTATATCCGTGGACTTCGATTCCATGCTTCTTTACGTTTTGTAATAATTCTTCTTCAGTTTCACCACGCATCGTGTGTGTACATACTGGATCGCCGGCATCTTTGCAGTTGAGGCTTAAAGTCATTAAGAGCATAATGTGATTCACGAAGTTAAACATTTCGTCCATGAAAATTAATTGGTATACACTAGGTGATTGTAGCATCCATAATGAAATATGCGCAGCAGCTAAACATAGTTTGTTCATTTTCTTTTGGCTAGGAAGGTTCTCAGTTCAGATATATTGATTGCAGTTTGTCAACTTTCAAGCCCAATATAGACAAGTACAACTCTACGTTTCCAAAGATGTGCATTATCTGGGTCATTATCAGTTACAATCGCGTTTTCGGTGATCTTGACGGATTGTACAATGGAGAACGCGACAGCACAGGAGAACCGCGACGCACTCTCAACACGTTCCGAATACTGCTACTACGCAATTTGCCGCACTCGTTTCCGAGTCTTTGAGAATATTTCCTTGTTTTACTACCTTCTTGTGCGGAGTACCATTATTCTCTTGTTTTTGAACATCTACTGAACAAACGCTATCATCCACCACGATAGCAACAGTTGTCCTATTAGTCATTTCATGAAAGAACCAAATATTTAATTGTAAGGTTGCATCAATAGAACTGTTCACGTAGAAGCTACCAATCTTACAGGTAGATAGGCATCTTAGTATTGTTGAACAATTCGACCAAAGCAGAATAAATAAAGGGCAAGCGGACCAGTGTAGAATTTATCGACTACGATAGGTTCAATATCGATCAAATGTCCAAAAGTGACGGTTAAGGAAAAGGTTATTATTCTTTTAATTCCCTGAGTTCTTTGTATCCATATCCAAACTCTGCATGAACCGCTTTTAGTAATTGCATAAACTTTTTGTCTTTGGAGAGAATTGTTTTCATTGTGCTTTCAAGTTCGTATATTGCAACTCTAGCGCTATCATCATCAACATCATCAGAATTGACCATCAGAAGTATATTTGATTCACTATACATTACTCCCAGTCTAAATGCTATGAGCTTAGCATGGAATTGTAAATCTGATTCTAATATTTTGGCATGCCTCTCTCGATCTCCATTTTTCAGATTCATATTGGTTGAATTTGCTGTAGTAGATTTTTTGATAGTATCGATTCTATGGAGAGTCGCCCTACAACATTCCTGCAGATATTGAGTTATTATAGAGTAAAAGCGAGCAGTAGAACGTTCTATTGTATCTACTTCGAAATATGGAAACAGAAGAGTGTTTAATATTATGTTATCTTGGTATCGTATTAACAATTGTGGTGGATAACCCAATAGATTGGAAAAAATGTAGAATAATCCAGAGGTAGTTAACACATAAAATATTTCCCTACCCAGGAATGATTTCCTTTTATCTCGTACTTCTTCAACCAAATTAAATTCTCGGAGTCTCATTATAGCATCCTGTTCATCTTTATTATACGGTTCACGATGGCGTCTCAACCTAAGATAGGAAGCTGGCCGATATGCATTCATGATTTTAAAAAAGGAGGACCTTTCTATCTCGCGAAGTTTTTCCACACCTTCATATGTCGATATTTCTGCTAAATATCTCGAATAGTTCAATATTGCACTATATCACAGATATTTTCATCAATAAGTATTCTTGCATGAGTTGCCATATATTGAAAACTTTACTGTGGTTACATTACTCCGGCATTCTAAACATTAGAAGCAGAAGGCACTCATCCAAGATATCCGAGGCACTTATCCATATGAAGATTCTAAATCGGCATTACAAAATTTCAAACCTCCCGTATATAGTCTCATCATTCTGGACGTACTAATGAAAGGACTAGATGGTTTTGAGCTTTATAATAATATGAGAAATATAGACGAGAATGTTCAAGTATGCTTTATAACAGCATCAAACACATTTTTCGAAAAATACAAGAAACTATATCCTGGAATCGAAAAAGAGTGTTTCATACAAAAGCCAACTACGATTAAGAAACTAGCAACTATTATAGATTCAATCCTCGAAAATCGAAGGCAAGCCTAATGATAATTCAACAAGATTACCTCGTTTTTTACCCTTCCCCGAAAAGTGTGTATTATTCTTATTACTGAATTTCTTATTATGTAATTCATGCTTTTGGTGTGCATCATATCTTAACTTGAGAAGAAGTTTTGGTGTTATTGAATGTCCTTCTTGCAAAGAAAATATAATAAAACGGATGCCACTTTCTGCAAAGCGACGACGTTTATTGAAGTTGCGGAGACAAGAAATGATAACAGTAATTATAATTTGCAGAATCCAATTACTATGACTAAGTGAATCCAAAAAGGTCAAAACATTCAGATATAGTTAGATTGATTTCTTTTTGATTATTGTGATACTCAAAATAAAAGATGAATATTATATATGACTACAGAAGATAATTCTGATCAAAATAACAAATCACTTGGAATGCGTAATGTCGTTGCAATGGGTTTTGTAAGTTTTTTTACCGACTTTTCAACAGAAATGATCCTGGGCATACTGCCTCTCTTTATAGTATCCAATCTTGGAGCTTCTAGAGCAATTCTCGGAGCTATTGAAGGTTCAGCCGAACTTACCAGTTATGCCTCCAGATTGGTTTCTGGTTCATTATCTGATAAATTAGGAAAAAGAAAAATTTTTGTTCTTGCTGGCTATGGGCTTTCAACAATTAGTAAGCCGTTTTTTGCAGTAGCTACAGGATGGTTTGAGGCTTTTATTGTTAGAGCTGCTGATAGAGTCGGCAAAGGGGTCAGAACTGCACCGCGTGATGCACTGATAGCCGATTCTATTCCTGAGTCTAGTTCTGGCAAGGCTTTTGGAATACACAGAACGCTTGATCAAGCCGGAGCAATAGTTGGACCAGTGGTGGCTTTTGCGTTACTTCAGATAATAGGTATCCGTGGGATATTCCTCTTCTCCCTAATTCCTGGTGCTATTGCAGTTGTCATTCTTATATTTATCGTAAAAGATGTAGCAGCAAAAAGACGCATAAATGCAACAATGCTTTCAAATGTAGGTAATGTCTTAAAAGGGAACAGACCCTTTGTTCTTCTGCTCGTTATATCAGGTATATTTAGCCTTGGTGCTTTCAATTATTCATTTGTTCTTCTAAAAGCATCCGGTCTTGGAATAAACAAAAATGTAATACCACTAGTGTATGCTGTGATCAACGTAGCCTACACTATTGTTAGCTTTCCTGCCGGTCTATTAGCAGACAAAATTGGTAAAGAAGAAGTGTTGATAATAGGATATGCAATTTTTGCATTCTCTACTTTGCTTATGGTTGAATTTACTGGAAACTCGCTTTATGCATATTTGTTGGCAGCTGTATTTGGAACGTATATGGGAATTTCAGAAACTCTACAGCGTGCAATAATACCAAGATATATCGCATCCGAATTACGTGGTACTGCATATGGAGTATACAATTTAGTTGTTGGCTCAGGCTTTTTTGCAAGTAATATCGTATTTGGTTTTTTGTGGGACAACTACAATCTAAATTTTGCAAGCTATTATAGCGTGACCTTCGCATTAGCCGGGATAATTGGAATGTTGGCATTTATAAGAAAGTTTCCAGTAAGCTCAGCGTCGTTGAGACCTTAGAATAGCAAAATTCTAAATCGTTTTTCATGTGATGACAGTTCTTTATCGTGATTAAAATGTTAAAAGAATTACCTGGGAATTGAAGGACCAGATACAGTCTGCCTTTCTGAAGTGCAAGGTCAAACAAACGAAGTGGAGCAGCAATAAGTCCACGTTGGATAAACTATCCTATTGTTTATATAATAGATGTTTGGGTAAGAGGTAAATGTCAACAATTAGCAAACAGATTACGAAAGAGACTACCAATGTACCAAAGATAGCAGTAGGCATACTAGCCGGAATCTTGGTATTTGGAATGTTTGTAGTAGGATATGACCAAGGACAGTTGGCACAGGCAGTATTATCTCCATTTGGAATTCATCCAAATCATGCTCAGTTAATGCTTCTCCATGAATTCAACCACGATCTGAGACATGCTGCAGGATTTCCGTGCCACTAATATTAACAGTATTAAAAGCCTCAACTGACAAAAAGTGAAAACGCTAACCTTCCTTGCTATTACTCTTCTTTCTGGGGCAATTGCAGGAACTCTTCTTGGCTTGATTAACCAAGTTATAGTAGAACCCTATATTGACAAAGCTATAGGCATTGAGACACAACGAGAGATCAATGCTGGTAAAATTATCGATCCTTCACAACAATTACAATATCGTATGTGGCAAAAGGGGGGAGAAGTAGCTGCTAGTACTATATACGGTATATCGCTGTCAGCATTATTTGGAATAGTCTTTGTATACAGTAGGAATTCGTTGCCTGGTTCTAACAACAAAAAGAAAGCGCTGGTTCTGACGGGTATTATGTTCGTTGTATTATTCTTGATTCCTACTCTTAAATATCCAGCCAATCCACCTGCCGTGGGAAATCCAGATACAATATACTACAGAGAGAGCTTGTATGTTGGATTTATAGCCATCTCTGGATTTAGTAGCTTGGCACTTGCTCTTCTATACATAAAAAAGCTTGTAAAGAACATTAACAGGCCTTCTAAATCTAAAGAAAACATCGCAATTCCAGTATTGTTATACGTAATTATAATGGGTAGCGCATATCTTTTGCTCCCACCAAATCCTGATAGAATTACAATACCGATAGATTTAGTTACAAATTTTAGAATTGCAAGTGCATTTACTATTGGCATATTTTGGGGTCTAATGGGCATAATTCTAGGCTCATTCTGGGACATACTCAAACCACATGAAACGAGCAAAATTGCATCGATATAGTTCAAGAACTCTTCAATCACGACCAATAGGACAAAAAATTAAACATCCGTATTGCGGAGTAGCTTTATTTTTTATACGAGCCACATTTAACGACCAGATTATAGCTAGGTTTTAAACTAATTATCTATGCAGATATGCAATTACGACGGTTGCAGCTACAGCCGCAGGAATTCCAAATATGAGAGCATACTCGACGTAAACAATCGTTGAATAACTTACTCTGATGATTTCACGGCACCAACATTTTCAATTCTGATGGTTATTCTATATGGACCGCCTGCCTTTTGTGTTAACGCCTAGGAGTGGTCGGCTCCTTGATTCATTGCCCTTGCCTCAAAACCTAAGTTCGCTTACTTGAATGTGATTTCTGTAATCACAATAGTCGCGGTGTAAACATATAATTGATATGATATGGGTTAGAATACGGCCGTTTCAGGCAGGTGACTCTGACGCACTTGTTTTTGAATACATTCAAGTCTTTAAGTGACCTGCTCACCATCATCACCACCACTACTATCATCATCACCTCCACTACTATCACCAATGACAAATCAAGAAACTTTAGGCTAATAGTATGAAAATACAGGTGAGACAGGACGTCTGTCTCACCAGCTTCTTTTTTTTTGAATTTGCTTCTAATTATGAAAATTGAATCTCAGAGAAGGACACAATTTGTTAAAGTAATTACATTCGTAACTAGATTATCTTTAAATAATAAGAACTAGAAGAGGTTTTTTACCCGTTCCCCTTTAGTAAAAGGTAATTTCCAATAGCGATGCCATCCATCCCGGTACTATAGAAAGTTGAAAGTGCATCCACTGGCGATAGACATATTGGTTGATCCCTTACATTTAGACTAGTGTTAGTAACTATTGGAATGCCAGTTTCGTTTTCAAAATTACTTATTAAATCGTAGTATAATCCATTTTGGCTTTTTGAAACTGTCTGGACACTTGCCGTATTATCTACATGAGTGGGAGCAGGAATCTCCTTTACTTTATCTGGTCTAACATTATAGGTTATTGCCATAAAAGGTGCATATCTACAGTTCATGAAATATTCCGGAGCTCTCTCTTCTAACACAGACGGTGCGAATGGTCTAAAGTCTTCTCTGAATTTTATATACCTGTTGAGTCTATCTTTCATATCTTTGTCACTAGGATCTGAAAGAATTGAGCGAGAGCCAAGCGCTCGTGCTCCTAATTCCATTCTGCCTTGAAACCAGCCAATAATTTTTCCTTGCGCTACTAGATGAGCAACTTCCTTTGAGATATCTTTTACACGCTCAAAACGAACTTTCGCTCTCGTTAATACATATTCTATCTGTTCATTTGTATATTCTGGTCCCCAGAATGGGTTTTGATATTTATCTATTTTAAAGCCATTTTCTTTTGCTATCATTATAGCTGCTCCTAAAGAAAGGCCATTATCACCGGGTACACTTGTAAGATGAACATTCTCTACAAACTTGGATTCCATCAATTTCTGATTCATTAAAACATTTAGAGCAACACCTCCTACAAGACAAAGGTTCTGTGAGCGAGTCTTTTCATGTAGATATTCTAAAAGATTGAGAGCTACCTTTTCTAGATGTTCTTGGGCACTTTTTGCAATATCTTTATAGTATCCATCTATCGGCATATCTTCCAGACGACGCGGTTTATTATTTAATTTGGATAAAAATTTCTGTGAATATAATGGCTCTTGCCTTGGAGGGGTGCGATTGTTTTCAGTGACATTTAGATAATCAGCGTTTAGAGAGTAATTACCACCGTCTTTATTATTATAAGAGAGCAACCAAGTAAAGTCATAATTTTTTGCACCATTATTATTCCCATATGCTGATAGACCCATCACTTTGTATTCATCGCTATCCCTTTGAAACCCTAGATATTGAGTGATCATGGAATAAAAAATCCCCAGAGAGTCTGGCTGCTTAAATTCCTTTAGTACAGAAACTTTATCCTCAGAGCCATAACAGAGTGTTGTTGATTTGCCGTCGCCGGTTAAATCAGCTGTAATAATCATGGACTCATCATAGCCGGAAGTATAAAACACGCTTGCTGCATGTGCCATATGATGGTCTACGATTTTGACCTTAGGACAGAAACCAAAATGAAATTT
The DNA here is from genome assembly GCA_002501855.1 of Candidatus Nitrosopolaris nunavutensis. Classification (GTDB taxonomy): domain Archaea; phylum Thermoproteota; class Nitrososphaeria; order Nitrososphaerales; family Nitrososphaeraceae; genus Nitrosopolaris; species Nitrosopolaris nunavutensis. The sequence continues at coordinate 1,289 of DAOM01000137.1, read as the reverse complement.
AAAATAAGTTTCCAAAATACTTGTGATGTCATTATAGGTTATACCTGGAAACACAACATAAGAAACATCCTGTATTGAGATATTAGCAAATTGGAGACAGAATCTGATTGCATTTCTCGGTAAAACTCCATTTGCAAATTTTATTTTCAAAAACCGTTCTTCTTCTGCTGCTGCAATTAATTTACCATCATTTAACAGACAAGCGGAGGCATCTTGATTATTTGAACGAACGCCGCCATTTATTCCAAGAATATACATTTTCTTTTATCGTTCACTTGCATCTGCATGGTTTATTTTCAGATTTGATAGGCAAAGTCAATTCACAAAAATGGACATATAGGATTATATGAGATTATACATTTTAACACGTCGGATTCCACAGCCTCGCGAGGTCCTTCTTGAACAAGCTCAAACAGCGTAAACATATGAGCATTAACAGAGTTAATTAATACTTACATGATATTACTCAATATTCGAGTTTATCTTACCAGTAAGAGGTATTAGAACATACTATAGATTATATTTTCCATTCTTTTGAAAATCCGAGATCTATGTTCTTATGTTATCGCTGGGATTTTGAGACATACGACTACAACTACCCAATATCAAATTCATGCATATTATTTTAAAAAATAAAATTCCTTGAATAAGCATAACGTGTTTATGATAAAACGCCTGATAAGCGATACAAATCATAAATTCGCACCTGACTGGTGATATATTGCCACTAGATTAAATGAGCACAATTACACATAACCATTACAATTAAGTATGTTAATAATTTTAGCTCTACAATCCTTTTAAATGCATGCTTATAAAACACAGTATGGAGCGGCCTTCATCACATTTCAACTGTGAAATCTGTCTTTGGGCATTTGAAACCAATTCTGAGCTAGATATTCATAACTATTTGGAGCACCTGATAATAAACCACGTATCACAACCTAGTAGAATTGTACAGGATGTTCGAGTGATTGCTCGCTGAACTAAAAAAAGGGATTTTCCTTTAGTGTTCCATCTTACAAAAATTCGCTAGTTCGTAATCATTGATACTGCTACCGTGTGGTAAAAACATATTTGATAAGATGACATAGTTAGTTTTAGCTGCTATTAACATAAGCTATATTCTTTGGTGCAAATTAAATTTTTATGAGTACAGATAGGCTGATGGTGCGGCCCACCTTACTAACAGATAGAAAGGCTAGATGATTTTAAGACAAGAAGACTCACTGCAAGGATATCTCCAAAAAATGCTAACGTGAGTAACACACGGAAAGGATCGATGCTTA
>DAOM01000036.1 GCA_002501855.1 Candidatus Nitrosopolaris nunavutensis | reverse complement strand
GGATTGATGGAATTCATAGCCTTTACCGTTTCAAATGACGGATAAGGACATGCCATACCTCTCGTATCAACGAACTTTACTACATTAGCTTTTAATAGATCAGTAGAAGAACTGTTCATTACTATTTTTAATTCCTTTAGCATTTCTGTCTATTCATATAATGTGTTTAGTTACTTTATATAAATAATACCATACCACCCTTCTTTGCTGCTGGTAGTGCAGCTTTTAGAAATCCTACAACATCTTCGAACTGGACACCTTGTTCCAAATTATCCTTTGTAATNNTACGCTTTTCGCAGACACTCGGTATGGATTTAAAAGCTGATTCATCGCTATTTGTTAATATCTCAAGAACACCTCCGGGATTGATGGAATTCATAGCCTTTACCGTTTCAAATGATGGATAAGGACATGCCATACCTCTCGTATCAACGAACTTTACTACATTAGCTTTTAATAGATCAATAGAAGATCTGTTCATTACTATTTTTAAATCCTTTAGCATTTCTGTCTATTCATATAATGTGTTTAGTTACTTTATATAAATAATACCATACCACCCTTTTTTGCTGCGGGTAGTGCAGCTTTTAGAAATCCTACAACATCTTCGAACTGGACACCTTGTTCCAAATTATCCTTTGTAATACCCATTTGAGCAAGCATTTCTTTTGATGGTCCACAAGCAGTGACTTCTACTCCTGCATCGATGGCATCCTTAAGATACTTCTCTAATGGAGGCGCACCTGGCATCGTTAATTTAGACGCACCTCCCCTCTTCACGACATCCAACCCGCTCATTGTACAATATAGCTTGCACTTCGCTCCCATCGTTATAGTGCCTAATGCAAGTATTAGTGCTGGATATGCTCTATTAGGATCATTGGATACAAGTACGATATGAACTTCTTGTTGTTCTTCTGACATACTTTCTAGATTCCTTCTTCTTTAAAAAGTGTTTTGTTATATTTTTGATGCTTTTTTTCTATAAGAATGAAGATGATATCGACAAATTGATTGCGAGTTTAAAGAAGATATTACAATAAGCAGTGAATAGTTAATTAAAGAGTTCAGCCGTTTCGTTGCACTGCATTACATGGCATTCTCAGTCATTAAATAGTAAAAACCACCTAAACAAGGTGGAAAAGTAATAATAATGAAGTCAAATATAGAGGCGACAAGACGATCACCTTTATCGTCATCGGCAATTCTTTTGTCATTAGCAGGAGGAATAATAATTTTGTTTGGTAGCATTATCCCGTTATTGTTCTTTGCAAATTATTCTTATCAGACGCCAGGTATGATGGGCGGCATGATGATGGGAGGAGCAAGAGGCTTGGAGATCATGTGGTTTGGACCAGGATTTATGGGAGGGTGGTTCTCTGCTTCCTTCTTTCTTATACCAATGATTTCAGGAATAATGGTCATCATTGGCGCTATTATGATGAACATAAGGTCACATGAAGCAACCATATGGGGAATAGTTGTATTGGTTTTTTCTGTATTAGGTCTTGCGGGAATGGGACTTGCCATATTAGGATCGATACTTGGAATAATCGGTGGAGCTATTGCATTAAGTAGTAACAATAGGTATGTCACGTAATGCTAGAACTATTTATGATCATAGTATTATGAATAGCCGAATAATTTTTTTCAGAAGACTAAGCCAGCGGAAATAGCTGATGATTTGTGGTTTGTGGTGAGAGTGACAAGTGACTTCCCCTTTCCGACTCTAAATAAAGAGTTTAGAAAGTTTGAATCATTAGACATATGGAAACGACTCAAAGACGGTCGCAATAGTCTACTGTCATGGTATTTTGCGGTGTCGACAAATCGGATGCCTGCCAAGTACCTAATTTCGAAATCTATATCTTGTAATGTTACAGATTTAAGACTTGCAAGTGAGGAAGACCTTTGGGAAGAACACAGAGACCTCATAGAAACATTTTTGGAGACATGGAAACGAGTCAGGTCAGGAGAGGTCGACATAAGATCTGACCTATCTTGGCAGAAAACGTCACTTATGGATTTGAATGTCGAGCTTGTAAACCGGCATTAATCAAATTAGAGAGCCAGGCAATAAACACGATAGTACTAATAAATTGATACCACCTCCTCTTAATGGATTTGGTTTTTCAGCGCCAGCTGGGCCCCTAATAAGACGGATGCTATTAAGATTCCAGAATGAAACAGGCTTTGTAATCGTTAATTTGAGTAACATTACATTTCGACTTTCTGATAAAGGAATAAATTACTTGGTAGGGCTAGATCCTACGCTAGAGTGAGGCACAATTACGACTAAAAAAATACTACAACGGCAAAAATGTTTCATTACGAAAAATTAAACAACAAGAATATGTTTAATAACAAGCAAGCAAGCTCAGATAACTTTTATTGCGTATTGATAAGACGAACGGCGTTTCACGTCTTCTTTTATGTGAATCGTGCTCTGGTGTGAGTGTCAGAATTCAAAATAAGTACATACATCACATATATAAAATAGCGATAACGATTACGTTATTTTCTAAAACAACGCCATAGGACAAAACTGCTATAAATATTGATTTTTCTATTTAAATATTAAATAGCACTTTAGTATTACAGTTTATACGCAAAAGAGAGCAGCATGGTATGCGTAAATGGCATCTTTAAAAAATGCTATTAACATTTTCGGAAGGACAAAGACAATAGGAATTATTTCAATCATATCGATAATTGTTATTTCATATGGTTTATTCTTTTACTTACAAAATGCTACAGAAAGCAATATCAGAAATAGTCTTTTTCAACAGCAAAAGCAACGTCAGAAAAGCCATCTCTGAACGTATTAGTTCTGACCTCGATTCTATAACGTCAAGGCTTCAAGGATTAGCAAATTCCGTATATCTACAGCAAGGAGATTTATCCAGTAATAAAACATTCAGCACATGTAATTCCGCGCAACTAAAACATAGTGGTGATAGGTGCATCCATGATCGCTATGTCGATTATAGGCATAACTTTGCAGCAGGTAGTACCATAAAAACAGCCATCATTCTGCACTCTGCTGAATTCCTTACCATATCCCTTTGAGTATTCCAGCTATATAAAGCCGAATGCTGACCTGATGGCTGGCCAACTCAGACGTGTTTGAATTATCTACTAGAAGAGACTCACGATTCAAACGCAATAGGAGATATTTTAATAATACCCTCTTCTTAACAAAGAATATGGCATTAAAATATCCACAGGCATTAACAGAGAACGAGTGGGACCATCTTATCGAAGTTCTCGACAAGCCATTGAGTGAACAAGAAAGCATAGAGCTCAAAGCAATAGCAGAGAATACAAAAAAGATAAACATACATATGTAATTTATCTTTCGGTTGTCAGTTAATCAACGCCTAACTTTATCTGATGTCGAAATTTATTCATTACCACGAGCGTTAGAAGCCTCAATTGATCTTCATGATTTTAAATGTGAAAAGGAAAACTTTGCAGAGTACCTGTACTTGATGGCTCCGGAAGACGATCGTAATAATGTGGGAAAGTTTTGGATATTTACAACACATCAAAAAAGTATAATGGGATATGTCACGTTGGCAATGAGCCAGTTAGGGCATATAGGGCACATGCACAAAAAAGAGATGCCGTTCTGAGTTGTTGTATTATATCCGCACCCAGAAGCCATTTCTAATAGCTGAATGCCAGATTCCACGGCACTTACATTTCAATATACATATTTAGTTACTTTATGTATTACCTCTGACTCGTCATAGGAGGCAAGCTAAGGTCATATGCCACTAAACTTATCCGCATACAACCAATTTTTATGTGTATCAAATTTCACCACCATAAACAGCTTGTCAAACTATCTGAAGAAATTGAGTCAACAACTATCTGATGATTGGTTCAAACATTGTTGGATCGACTCTTATTCTTGTCTATGATGTTTTCTAGTATGAATTTGTGCCAAGACCCAATTATTGTTGCTATAATAATAGAAACGAGTAAGGAATAGACTCGAGTATATTACCAAGATTATTCACCAAATTTGCATCAAAATCTTTTAAAGGAACAGGCTTAGGTTTGTTCATATCGAAGGGTATCATAGAGGATTACGGTGGTAAAATCTGGGGCGAAAATAACCCTGATGGCAGAGGAGCCACATTTCCATTCATCCTGTCTCTTGAGGAAAACCTTTGATCTCTTTACTATCGGTGCATTTTCATTATTTCTAAGCGCATCTCCAAGACCCATTCTTTGTCACTTCTCGTTTATTAAATAAATATACCTCCAGGTTAACGAAGTGTCTTTTAATGGCTGCATCTGATATGGGCTGCTCTGTCTGTATTTGCAACAGTCATATGTATCTACCTTCCTGTTTGGACACCGGTACTGATCTTTATTTTGGAATTCCATCTGCGAACCCAATTCCCTAATGAGCCTAGAACAATCCCAAGCTCTTTCGCACGAGAGGTTAGACTGTATTCTACTCTTGGAGGGATTTCGGGGTAAATTTTCTTAATTACAAGACCTTCACGTTCAAGTTCTAACAATCGATCTGCTAGCACAGTACTACTAATCCTAGATATCACTCTTTTCAATTCATTAAACCGAATACTTTCCTTGGCGTTCAAATTCTTTAATATCAGGAAAGACCATCTCTTACCTAGTAGCTTCCATGCATCAGATACTCCCTTGTATCCAACATTATTGTCGTTATTATCCTTCATATATTTGCTACTTTCTTTACCAAATGCTGATTCCATAGATATCAGTCATCATTATTATAATTGTATTGTAATGCAATGTGATAATTAAATATAGTAGTCATTTCTTACTGAGTTAGTAAGATTGATGTTATCCAGTTAGTTAGAAATTACTACTGAATTTAAATAAATTCAGTTCCATAATGTCTTTCAATAACGAATGACGGATAGCACATGCCGAAGGCTGATTATTCAAAATATCATATAATAGTCCTAAAGCATAATTGCTAAACTCAAACAACATAATTGTTGATCATCAACATATAATTTCTCCATTTGTGTCACGAACAATATGTAAAAATAGAATAACCTAATTCATTTCCTCTCTTCAAGCACAGACAACACATTGCCAGCGGGGTCTTTAAACCACGCGATCTTCGGACCCTCGCCACTGAGAGAAACACCCTTTTCGTCTGTCTTAAGATTGTCTTCATTATAAATCTCGAAACGCACGCCACGTTTGGTAAGGTCGTCCATAGCCGACTCTAGATTGTCTACAGGAAAATTAAGGATGGTAAACGCTGCTGGAGTATGGTTAGCCTTAGGATATATCCAGATTTTCGTCCCGCCATCGATATGAAGCTCTAACAGCCTCCCGCCGTACGATTCGGAGACTTCTAGCCCGATCGTCTGGCCATAGAACTCCTTTGCTCTTTGCACGTCGTCTACCGAAAAACTGGAAAACGCTTTCGTGTCTTTGAACATTGATTCATTCCCTACTTTCGTATGATTGGTAAGTTACTCACTTGGCGCTCTGATTAGACTCCCATATAGCGAAACTGTTGTTTTCTGTATCAAGCAAAGTGCGAAGTAACCCATTCCTGGTACTGCATGTTTAGGAGCAACTACTTTGCCTCCTAGCTTCTCCACTTTTGACGAGTATTCGTCTACTGATTTTACGTCTATAAAATTAGTTATTTGATGCTCTGGCATTTGTCTTTTCATCATTCCGCCACCTAACGCTTTGTTTCCTTTATCATCTGTGGTTGTCACTATCCAATATTCCATTGGCTGACCTGCTGCTGAGGTCAGCTGACTATCATCTGTACCAGGCCATTTTTCTATTTTCCATCCAAACAGATCGGTATAGAATTTCTTGGCTCTTTCTGAATCATCTGTTGGAATTTCAAAATGTACTATTGTTGGCAAATTTCTTTCACTACTCGGAATAACTAGGTAATAAAGCTCATACATTATAGAGATGTTAAATTTAAATTTAATCTAGCTTGGATATATCCTCGTTTGAGAATGGAAAGCAGCCCATTCAAACCAGAGGCCTTCATCAAACGGTAAGCGTGTAAGCTGTTTTCCTTTTATGTATCCCTTCATTACTATGCCATCAAAACTTCATTCGCATCCAACCAAATGAGTCAATGAACAAGCCTTTCAGGATAGCTCGGACTGCATTATCGCATGTTGATTATGTCTCAATTAATCTTCAATGTTTGCTATCATTAAATATTCTGAATTTTTGAGTAAGAAGGAGCTCCAGCCACGTTATACATTCATCGGTATTCATACTGATGCACCTATGTTTTTTAACTCTTGTAGTGCTCTATCGTAGAGAACAGATGCAGCATCTTTAGCTAAAACAATTCTGTAATCTCGCTCACTTGCTTCGTAAATGGTTATTCTAGGACTGCCTCTCTATAGCCCTGAACTAAACGCTTGATATACGTTACAGATGTTAACGTGCCCTAATCGGCTACAGCACCGATTAGACTAAAATCACGTCGGACATCAATGATAAGCAGAGCAGAATGTTTCCTGTCGGGAGTAATGTATTCATCGCCCATGATGTTTTTTAACAGATGTAAATAATATGAAGATATAACATCGTATGTGGTAAAAGAGCATAAGAATAATGATGTAAAAAAATACAGATCTGGCTTCACAATTCCCAATAACTCGGTATTGACAAGTATTACCATGATTTGGAACAATGAGCACTAGTGAAAACTTACCTCCCCTAGGTTGTGGTCAAGCGATCTCCTGTACTAATTGTCGAACACGTCATGTCATAAATCCACCAGCGTCAGAATATATGTCTACTCTGCTTGATCCTTGTCCGAGAGATGATTATCAGGGGTAGAGGAGCTAGCCTAATCAACATATTATTCAAACGAAGATAAGAAGAGACTAGTAATCTAGCAACCCGGCAAGAAATCCATTCTCATCACTATAAAAAGGACTTCTACATGTTGCAAGCAGTCTTCGTTTTTTTGGGAATAGGAGCCCTTGTTCTGTTGTTACCAACCATATGTCTATGGTCAACATACAGCGTTTTCCAGATAATATGGGAATATTTTCTTAGGTAAGGTAACTAGCCTTGGCAGAGCTCTGACACATCTTGATTCTCTTGAAAGGTATATTGTACTATGCTCTTACAAAGCTTTGACGGGATT
>DAOM01000076.1 GCA_002501855.1 Candidatus Nitrosopolaris nunavutensis | reverse complement strand
GAGGTTGAGGTTGAGGTTATTCCTTACAACTCGGCCTTGAAAATAATTGGAGAATGAAAAAGATTGTTTTCGTACTCGCATGCAGCATCCAGTTGACAATTTTTACTAACATTCCTATTTGAGTTTTCACTCTAGCTAGCGTGCCTGAGTATAACCAAACTAGTGTGTTGTATTGCCTTTACTGCAGTAACTGCAGTTACTTCGGAGTAACAACATTCATTTCAGTTTTAACGTTTTGTAGAAAAATTCGCTGGTATTTCTCATAAGTTTCAGGTCCTCCTGTGAAGTTACTTGAACAAGCCATGCAAATGCAATCCCCGTCAGAGTTGAATCTATGAACACATTTGCTTAGAAATGAACAGTCTTGGCAACCGGTTTTGCCTCCGCATAAATAGCATTTTAGATCAATAATTTGCGAAGAGCGTATCGGCGATGCAAGCGCCCCATCACTTATATTGTGCGGTACTGCAGTCTCGATAGAAAGTTTCTCTTTAGTACTGACACCCTCATCTTTTGTATGTTTACATCTCAAATGCTTAGCTGCTTTTGCAGAATTAGACCAAAATGCTTTACCCGGTGAGACCTCTTTGCCACAATGATAACAGGTACTTCTAAATGTAACTAAAATCTGAACCCAATCTGTGGCTAGTATTTCTTCGGACAAACAATATACGAGTTCTCAAATCCTTAAAAACCGTTTCATGTCAAAAATGTTGGTCTTAAGAACACATTTTCTTGATCGCCCTGATGTCTCGTTAAAGGTTCAGGAATTATCTTCAACCACAGTCAATATAGAAGTTGGGACATAAACTTAACTATAGTTGCTCCATATATTATTAGTAAAAGGCAAGTGTGTATCTTCTTCTCCTTCGACTTCCAAAAAGCCTAAAACAGCATCGATGTAACATTTGCAATAAAGCTCTTGATAGAATGGAGCATGGCGAAGCTAGACATTCACCTGCAGGTGTAAGTTAGTGAAATCCCACCTTCATTATTTTTCAAAAGGACTTCATGACTGAAGGAACTGACTACTGTAGGAGGTCAAGCACGTGTCAGACAAGGAAGAGAGGCATGGGATTTCACAGACGAATTTCTTGATGACGAAGAATTTGAGGACGATGATAATAATAATGTGGAATAATAGAGGATCTCCTAAACAGCGACAGCTCACCAAGAGCGACATAGTAAGATCGCAGTAGCAGACCAGCTCGGTTCGTGGAGTTAAATGCAGAATTGGCTATAGTCCAAGAACTCTCAAAGCAGCCTGACCAGTTGTAGGTTTATGCTCTTGTTCGTCGATTTATTATTTCCTCATAACTGCCATAATTCAATGTGGGGGTACTGCTGGGACATAGAGGTTTAATCAGGGAAGCACGGCAACAACAGCAATCACCATTTCTAATGCAGCAATACCGAGAGAGTTAGTAAATTAGGTATGTTGGCAAAAGGTATGGAATATAGAAATGAGTATAAACGGCTGACTAGACTGCAAATGGCAAGACAAATCGAGGATAGAGCTAAAGAAGACGAAGATTGTATGATTTTATTTGGAAAATGACTTGCATACGACGAGCTTAAGGAGGGTATGAAAATTCAATAAGCGAATCTTTCTCTCCTCCCCACAATTTTAAGTTAAGCCGAATAACCTTTTAAGTGCCCTTTTCTTTGCTTTCCGACATTTCATTTCATTTGAAATTTGTTTATGACGAGTCATTTCTTTCTGTCCTTCTTGTAAGATTCTACAAGCTTTCTGATAATGTCTCCCATAGATGCATTTTGTAGACTCGACGTTAAATATACAGGTTAGTAGTGTTTAAAACAAGTGCAGAGGGTTTCTATAAGGTGCTTTATGTCATCATAATGAAGCTCATGATAAGGCTGGGAGATTTATATAGTATTTCCATTTTCATCTTTACGCTCCTCAAAAAGGTCTAGGTAATCCCTCCCTATGTTATGAAATATAGTCTCAATATAAGTAGGGTAAGTCATTTCTTAGCCTCCCTGCCCCTCCTAATTGTCATAGCATTATGAGATATTCTTCTATTTACACTTAATCGTAAATTTCAATAAGCAGTTGCAGCTGCTTGCGGCACGGAATAACTTTATTTGCTTCTTTTACGATATATTGCATTGTCCTTCACATCACGCATAAGCTTATGTCATAGATGTGTAGGATAGACACGACTTGCAAATTGGCTAGGCTGGCTACAAAACAATCTCGTTTTTCTAGCTTCGGCTTTAATTCCGCTCTTACTGACGTAACAAGAAGTAGTTTTTTATTTTAAAACCTTTTGACAGGAATTCGAACTCTACGTTTTTACAGCTTTGAGAAAAAGGACCGGAATCTTCTCCTTTTTGTGGTATAAAACTCCTCTGTAGAGAGTGAAAATCACACTGTGCATAGTAGCAAAAACATACAAAAATGCGATTTAGTAAAAAAGTTTACTAAACTACCTATTTTTGGATGATTCAAATAGATAAAAAATATAAATAATAGATTCTGTGCATTGCTGTTATGCTTTATTTTGTTCATTCAGAATGGATAGAGAATCCTAGTGAAACAGGCGAGGAAGCTGCAGCGATCTGGGAGAAAATAGTACGCCCAAGTCTGAAGACTATTGCAGAAATGGTTGATGGGAAAAAGACTGGAGGAGTATTTGTTGGTCAAAGAGCTGGAGTTTGCATAATTGACGCTCAGTCCCATGAAGAGCTTGGCAAGACATTAGCAAGTCTGCCATTTTGGGGGCATGTGAAATGGAATGTGATGCCACTTGAATCCTGGAGTTCGGCAATTCAAAGAGACAGTAGCGCATTCGCAAGTCTAAAGGGAACTTCTAAATAGTAGAAGCTTATCTGCCAACATACTCCCAGCGGATCTTTGACTGTGTACAGAGCAACATTAACTCTACGAGTTTAATAGGACCATTAAAGGGGTAATCATATGGCTGACTTAATCTAATGAAGACCGGCCAAGCTTTGTAAACGTCCACAATACTCAAAATCTGCCTGGGCTAATCGAGAAATCCATTAGAGTGTTGGTTATTCCCATCTTTTATTTTTCAGTCTCGTGTTCCTAACCCATCAATAAATTCACTTATAAGAAAACTTCAACGCTTAGCTTTGTCTGATGCATTTGGTTGGAAGGAGAAATCTTGATTCCAGATTTTTATATTCCTCTGATGTATCCGACCAGTATATTTCTTTTCCATACGTATTGCATACGACAGGAATTTCTGCAGTGTAAAAGACAATTCGCTTTCCAAAATTACTGCAGTAAATTATCTTTTGATAAAATTACTCAAGATACTTCAGCCCAGTCTACGATCATTCCAACAGAAGAAATACAAATTTTGGGATAACCGCAAAGTTTGTATTTTGCCATAACATTATTTTCAATGGTAGACGTGATGTTATTGACTACGATAATGAATTGAGACAACTTCATATAAATGTGGGTCAGGTTGTGAAAGTTTAAAAGTTTCAGCCAAATGTTCTTTGGCTAGAGGATTCTGTAGGTGAATATCAATATCATGCCTTGTTCTCTTGTGTAATGTGAACGCTAGTTTGTAGAAAGCAAGACAGGCTCATCAATTCCCCAACTCCACTTCTTCTCAGGTTTTATCCTAATATAATCAGCCTGTGGATGAGGGGTCTGTTCCATGTATCCACTTTGACGAGTAACTATGTCAGCAGTACCGTACATTCTAATACCTCGAGGATCCCATGGATCAACACTCTTCAAGTCATCGATCACAAGCGCAACCTTGTTGTTTTTTAGAACATTTTTGTATTTCCTAGATTTCAGAATATTCATTCCACCCACGTAAAAGTATTCACCGTCGAAATCGAAACCCACAGGTACAACATCTGGCTGCACAGACCCGTCTGGCGACACTGCCGCTGTGGCTATTCTTGCGATATGCTGTGACTTTAGATATTCTATTTCCTTTTCAGAGAACATTACGTTAACCATCGTTGAATACCTCTGCTTTCAATATATGTATTTCAACCAATACTAGCAGTAAGCTCCAACCTGCTTAGATTTAGCTATTTCCATTATGGAGAGGGTAAGTCGGGCAGCATCGCCGTGTTGGTAAATGATGCTTACATAATGGAGCCTTTGCCTTGCAATGGAT
>DAOM01000140.1:5061-8314 GCA_002501855.1 Candidatus Nitrosopolaris nunavutensis | reverse complement strand
ATTTTTTGAGGATATGTATGACTATAATTTGAAGTCGTTGAAAGAACACGTGGAAAGCAAAGAAGAAAAACAAGAAGACGGACATTCAATGATAGCAATATGAGAGAATTTTTAGCCCCATAAATCGTAGGAATGTATATGTTTTCGAGGAATTCTTGTAAGGATTAAATCAAAGTAGAAGATTCTTTAGTATTGTCATTGGACAAACACACTCTGGCATCTCCCTCAAGTTTTGTTATAGCCTGCCGGTGAGGCTGCTAAAGCTTGAGACCCTTATTACTATCTAATAATTTTGATTGGGCCAGCAAATTCGGTATGAATGCTTTTAGAAATAGTACCGGTAACCTATCGAGCACATAATCACCCGCGATTGCAGACCATATGAACTGAATTTTCAGAATGGCCTTGATAAAAGAAGTGTTCTGAGTCGATTTCATTATAATCTATCACATATATATGGATTAATAGTTAATAGTTTAAAGTGTGACGAATCATGAGTAAGACTAGCATTGTGATTAGTGAGCCAGTAGCTAAAATTCTTAAGAAAAGGACTTTTGCATTTTTGGGAACAGTGATGAAAGACGGTTCACCTCATGTCACTCCTACCTGGGTTGATGTGGAGGACAATACAATTCTGGTAAACACGGCAGAGGGTAGAATAAAACAAAAAAATATTTCAAGAGATCCCAGAGTTTCTATTTCGATTGTGGATGATGAAAATCCGTACAGTATGGTAACAATAAAAGGACGTGTCATAGAGCAATCCACTAGTGGAGCTGATGAGCACATTGACAAACTTGCAAGAAAATACCTTAATATTGATAAGTATCCTGGACATTCCCCACAAATCAAAAGAGTAATTCTAAAAATAAAACCAGAGAAGGTGTTCTATATTGCTCCAAGGTATGAGCAATATCTGAAGAAAAAGAATAATTAAAATCGTTTGGTCTTGTGATATGATCCTTTATTACATTTGGGAGGCATCATCCATCAGTCGGAAATTAAATCATATGATCTAACTCTGGTTTGTCAAGTACAGTATCTTACAAGAATACCCTGGCCTGACCATAAATAGAAATACTATGTGTATGCAGCAATAGCGACATCATAATTTTTCAACACGCTATTCTTAAATTCTATTCCTATTTCGTTCTCATTAAGCAATATTTCATTTCTGGTAACTCTTATTGGATAGTTGTTGTAGTACATCATCGCTGTGATGAATAGTTCTGTATTTTCTATTGTGATTTCAACTGTTGTGTTTCTTTGAGGGTTCTGGATTGACAAGAATTTTTGAGGGCTGTAATTTATGGTCCAGCTAACACTATTTTCTGATACCCAACTATTTTCTACTACTGTTGCAATCAGATTGTTTATTTTATCGAAAAAATTGATGTCAAGAAGGAAATACTTCCCATTATCTCTGCTTACTGTTATAAGGTCAAAATCATCGATTACTAATACTCGGTGAGTGTTAATAAACTTGGATTTTCCTACATTTATGACTAACTCTTGCGATTCTACAAAAAATGCATCTTGCGGATGTAATTTATTATGAGGGTCTCTTTTTGCATCACGTAAATATGATTCTGAGAGATCCCCAGTATCATATTTGCCATAATGTGGGGGGCAAAGAGATATCATATTCTCAGGAAGGAATGCTTGAATCCGATTATATGGAACTATATGAGCATACTTTAGTAAAGGAGAACCACATAGAGCACACCCAAAAAAACATTCTTTTCTGAGCTGTCTTTGGATCTGTAGAGGGACATTTCTCCCCAAGTCAACTGACATATATAAAATGGCTAGCGATGTGCATTATATAATGTTGTCATTCAACCCCAAAACGCGCGCAAATTGGAGCATTTGAAGTTGTCATACTCTTAGCAGCCAATAACAAATGTTTTGGAATAATGACCACAATATTCTTTACTAGCCCCGCTTATGCTAATGACCGAATGATGATAATGTTGCTTTTACTGTTTCCAGCTCCCAGCACTTTATTAAATCATAAATCGTAATCTGTTTTCTGAACGATTCAATATCTGCATGTAAATGAGTCAAAAAAGGATGAGGGCCGGTAGCTCCAATGATCTTGCCATCTCTGCTTACGCCGTTTCTATACAGTGATAATAATGCTTGCCCTGATTGATGTCCTTTTACATCATTTCCGCATACTACTATGTAACGCAGCTCGGGATGTTTTAATGTAAATTTGATCAATGTATCTATCCCCTTGTTCTCTGAGAGTAATCTTCCAACAATCAAAATTCTATTCATCACACCTTCTGTTCTAGCAATAGTTTGAAGTAGATCCATACTAGACAATGTGCAAATAGCTACGGTCTTTCCTTTTCCTATGAAATACTCATCTTTAATAGGAATAAGAATTTCACATAACCTTCCAGCAATATTCTCTAACTTCTTTATGAACGTAATATTAGCCATTTCGTTACGTCAAAATAGGAGATACGTTGGATCTATAAAACTTCTGTGTCCACAGTTTTTGTTTTACTACTATGGTCTACCATCTTCGCAATATCCTCTTTAGTATCTTATTATCATCAGTTGCCTTTACGAATCTAATATTATCTTTATTCCTATTGAGCCATGGTAGATTAGAAGACGGAAATACTAACTCATTTGATATTACAATGCCTTTATCTGAGAGTATATGCGCAATTATGTTCATACCTTCGCTCGTTGAATGGGTAAATGCTATCTCCTCTCTATTATCAGCTCCGATAAATTTCGCATACAGATCCCTTGTCTGTTCCATTTTTGCCTTCCATTCATCCCATAATGTTTTTCCGTGGTTTAGTACGTCTTGGTAAAATTCCGAAAATATTTATCAGATGTAGGCGATATATCTATAGTTGGGACAATCAAGATAATATCAACGGGGAACAGCGGCGGATTCTTGTTTTAACGCAGACGTATACCATCGCAAAGAATAAAGAAGAAGGCGATAGAATGATATATTATGCATCGGTGGATTCAGAAATTACGAAAGGAATTAGGATTACCATCGGCGAATTTTTCACGCCTAGATATCGATGAAGACATAACAAAGGAAAAGTCCAATAGGACAAAGAATTCAGAACATGACAATAACCATAAGGAAAAGTCCAGAGTTTACTGATCTCTTACAGAGGAACCTCAATAAAAGATATGAGGAAAGGCGGAGGCTTGGTGATTCAAGTATTCATGTTTCAGATATCCTACCTACTAATTGCATTAGAAAACAGTA
>DAOM01000140.1:1047-4722 GCA_002501855.1 Candidatus Nitrosopolaris nunavutensis | reverse complement strand
TTTGTTATAACCGATCTGGCAAATATGGGTGTTTCACAAGCCGAATTAGAAATGGATGGGTTGATTGCACATCCGGATATTATGAGTGAGAATGAAAAAGGAGAGGAGAATGAGAGACTAATAGAAGCTGGAGTAAAAGCAATAGGACAAAGCGTAATAGTAGAACTAAAAGATACAGTCAATGGTAGGAGTCTTGACATAACTGACCAAAAATTCAGATCTTACCTTAGACAGCTATTATACTATCTTGTTATGACAAACATCGAGAAAGGAATTATCTCTATAAGATATAATAGTCGCGAATTAAGATGGATCAAAAGCAGTACAGAAGGAGACTATTTCTTCAGGCCATATAACGGAAGAGATGTAGGTATTGAAAGCTGGCAAGTGTTTTTACCTAAAGAAGACATTGCAAGAGAAATACTGAAAAACGAAATGGTTAGACGCAAGTCCTTATTTCTAAGAGCACTTCAAGAAAACAACGTTTCCATTCTACCTAGGCTAGCAGAAACAATAAGAAACACCCGATGCCCATATTGCAAGTTTTATCAAAAATGTATGAACGAAGATAACGAGACGGAAGATGCTAGGGAAATGGCAAAAGAAAGAGATTTGTTGGATATAAGTGGCGTAGTTGACTTCAAACCTTTTTCCCCTCATGATGAGTTTACAGAAGACAAGATTTAATGGCAGTGTATGATTCCATAAAAATATCAGTGTTTCCTAGAATGCCCTAAATATAAGATGATACTCTATGCATAAGACTTGTCTTGACTTGTCAATCCAGTCCACAAGATTCTGGAGCAATTCTCTCAAGAGGCCTTGGTGTTCTCATCAACTAATTTGCCGTTTGCATCAAACATATCGTTCGCAAACGTCACTATCACCTCCGGGGCGTTGACAGGTTACATGTTCAGGACACGAAGAACTAACGGAGATGATACTGAGCTCTTGCATCCCCCAGCATTCCAATAGATGATCTCACGATCGCCACTGGCTTGCCATTGGAGTCATCACCGTACGGTCTTGACGCCCAATCGATAGCATTGTTTAGTGCTTCAGGTACCGACAAATTATACTCTGGAGTTGCAATAAGAATGACATCTGCTCCCCTTATTTTCGATTTAAACTCTTTCACTTTTGTAGGCATATCGCTCTCAAGATCCTGGTAAGGGGAGGAATGCCAGAAAGGTTAAAGATTTCAAGAGCTGCACCGTCTGGCAGCAACTCGACCGCGGCTGATAGAAGTGCCTTGTCATATGAGTCATATGAATCTGTTCTCAGACTTCCTGCAAAATCGAGAATTTTTAACCTGTTTTCCAACTTGTTTTCACCGATATGCTTGAAAGTTGCTTGCAACAAGCAGATTATATCCTTTTTGTGAGCCCCAACAGTGGCTGTAACCCTCTCATCCGTCATATTATGATAGGAATAGATAGATACCCGAGAAAACAGGAGAACATATGTGAAAGCAGCAAGAATTGTTAAGGTGAATGAAAAACTAGAGATACAGCAGCTTGAAACGCCAAAGCCAAGAGGTTCTCAAGTTCTTGTAAAAGTTCAATCATCGGGCGTTTGCCATAGCGACATTCATTTATGGGAAGGTTATTATGAAGGGGTCGGCGGGCAGCTATTAAAAACTACAGACAGAGGTGTAAATTATCCTCTTACACCGGGGCATGAGGTCGCAGGAATAGTAGATAGCTTAGGTGAACAGGCTGAAGGATTTAACAATAATGATAAAGTTCTTGTCTACCCTTGGATAGGAGAAGGATTGTGTCCTGCTTGTAGAATTGGAGAAGAAAATCTATGTGATAAACCTAGGTCATTAGGTGTCTACATGGATGGAGGTTATGCAGAGTACGTATTGGTACCAAGCTACAAGTATCTGGTAAAAATGAGTGATGGAATGGATACCGATGCAAGTGCCACTTTATCATGTTCTGCACTTACAGCATATGGTGCAGTAAAGAATGCCAATCTAAAGCCAGATGATAATGTAGTGATTGTTGGGGCAGGAGGATTGGGCTTGATGGCTATACAACTAGCAAAAGCAGTTACTGGAGCTAGGATAATCGCTATGGATCTAGATGACAAAAAATTAGAATTTGCAAAGAAGGAAGGTGCAGATACTACTGTCAACTCAAAAAATGAAGACCCAGTAAAGGCTATAATGGAATTGACTGATAAGATGGGTGCAGATGCAGTGATTGACTTTGTCAATGCTTCTAAAACTGTGGAAACTGATATGCAATTTCTCAGAAGGAGAGCCCGAGTAGTACTTGTTGGATTATTTGGAGGTGAATTGAAATTAAGTTTAGTCACCATGCCAACAAGAGCATACAGGTTAATCGGATCATATACTGGGACTCTAAGTGATATGATAGAGTTGGTTTCGCTAGCAACAAGAGGAGTAATCAAACCAGTTGTTTCAAATCGATTCAAACTTGATCAAGCTACAGACGCACTGACAATGTTAAAAGAAGGCAAGATTCTTGGTAGAGGTGTAATAAATCCCTGAAAAAAAGGAGCAGCAACAGAATTTACGACGATAAATTCTGCAACAGAAGAAGTCATTAATACATACGAGATAATGACTAAAGAACAGATAAATGAAAAGTAACTCAGGATACATTTGGTGAGTGGACAAAGGACTCGGACAAAAGAACTGATCTTCTCCACGATTTTGCTCAGGAACTATAAAAGAACAAGGAAGAACTTGCTAGGACAGTCACAAGAGAAATGGGAAAGGCCATTAAAGAGGCCAGATCTGAGGTAGAGCAATGTGCATGGGTAATGGAATATTATGAAGATAATGGGAAGGTCTTAACAATAGACGAAGTAGTTAATACAGATGCTAGAAAAACTTTCGTAATATTTGAATCATTAGGAGTAGTAGTGAGTATAATGCCGTGGAATTTTCATTATTGGCAGGATTTGCAGCTCCTTCATTGGTTGGGAACACAATCGTTTTGAAACCTGCAGGTGCTACTATGCAATGTGGAATCGAAATTGAAAAATGTTTTAACAAGATTGGAACACCAGATGGAGTTTTTCAAACCTTAATAGGCGACTCAAGTATTGCAGAAAAACTTATGATTCAGCAGATCTCAACGCTGTAACATTTACAGAGTGTTCCAGTTGGAGCTCAAGTGGCGCAAAGGGGGTAATGATCCATTCGTAGTATGGGAAGATGCAGATGTAAAAGCATCAAATGTTGCAGTCAACGGTAGATTCATTAATTGCGGTCAGACTTGTATTGCATCAAATCGGTTATCCCTATGCCTTTGGCTTATTTCTTTTCCGCCTTTCAGCTTTGGCATATTTTTTGCTTCCTGATCTAATCGAACTATAAGCATGAGTTTTATTTTTTTTCCTATCTGGTTTCTTATGTATTGTGCCCTTACGCATTACATGTTCTGATACTACGGAACGATATTATATACTATAGGATGGAATGTTTTTCTCCAAGTATAATTGTCTCTGAAGCTCATGAATTAGGTGTTGCCTTTCCTCCTTCGTCAGTCATTTGGCATGTTCCAAATTACTAATTCTTTGTCAAATACCTGTTCTATACGTAGGGCATCATACTAGCATGGGAAATGGCGATGGTGGGGATAATTGGCATTTCACATAATAATTAGACTTCGCTCTCTTAATTTTCCTATCATTTTT
>DAOM01000140.1:532-757 GCA_002501855.1 Candidatus Nitrosopolaris nunavutensis | reverse complement strand
CTCTTAATTTTCCTATCATTTTTTGGATTTCACACCTGTTGGCAATAATTCTTTGTTAGCGAGTACCTATTTGTATGCTCATCCGAAAGTCTCAGCATATGTTACGTTATGTACGATACGATAGAAACGAATCTCTGAAGATTACAATACTAGCTATATAAGCAACTTCCTTAGCAGAACCTAATGGTTTTATCTACTATACCAAGAAAACCTATGGCTATAGAG
>DAOM01000140.1:0-237 GCA_002501855.1 Candidatus Nitrosopolaris nunavutensis | reverse complement strand
CAGTATCCAAAGTGCCTAAATATATAACTTCAGTATGATTTGTTATGACGCACGTGCTTTACAGACTCTTCAATACCGCGCTTCGACTTCCTTCTATCTCAAAAGAGGAAAAAACAATAGGTGTTCGGTGAATGAGCTACAGAGATAAGACCGATATATCAGCGACAATCCTAGAAGTCGCAAACGGTGGGGCATCTAAATCCAAAATAATATCAACTGCATTTCTGAATCACTCTA
>DAOM01000021.1 GCA_002501855.1 Candidatus Nitrosopolaris nunavutensis | reverse complement strand
CGTCAAACAAAGAATTAAAGTGGTTGCTATAGAGAGGCTCATTACTGATTAGGAAACTCTGACTCATCTTACCACCATCCATCTTTTCTATTGTTGCTGCCATTTCTTTGTCTGAAACACCAAAATTCATTGGTGGCATATTTTTTACATGTCTTATCTGTATTCCTGCAATTAGAAATACTTTGACTAAATTTAGATTTTCTTTATCTATATTGATAATCCATTTGTAGGTAAACATAATTTGTATAGCCCCTAAAGTCGTTTAATCGCCATTCGTTATCGTGGTTGCCTCTGGATTTTCTTTAATATCATCTTTTATTAGAAGCACTCCCCAGAAGTCGTTTTTGTATTCAATGAACTTGTATTTGCTCCTATAGTAATATCTGTGGTTACGGTATCATTATTGACACTTCATACAGACAAGTTCGTATTCGATTTGGATCGTTATTTGCAACAGAAAATTGTTATCCTATAAGATATCTGAATGATGCTCAGCGCAAGCCTACTTAATATTCTCTTAGATCAGAGACAATGTTGAATGTAGGGTAAGTACGGTCTACGGTCTAGTTGGAGGATTGACATAATGCGTTCAGAACAACCGGATTAAGAAGCAATAACAACAAAAACAGTATTAGTCAGCAAAATAATAATGCGGTCCTTCGTGCCTATTCATTAAGAATGTTAATATATTAAATGACTTCAGATAAGCATGCGTATTTGAGAGATAATAGGAAACTTGGGATTGTGTTTAGTATTGGCATATGTGCTATGATACTGAGTGGAATTATTATCCTTGTGCATGTTAGTAGTAATGGTGACGTGGCTTTTGCACAGGTACCCTTTTCTCTGAAGAGTACAACGACAATAAATCCAGTTGTGAATACAAGCAATAACAATAACACCAGCTCCATTAATGCTGCAATAAATAAGTTGAATTTTACTAGTGCAACTGGGTCTGTTGCAAGTTTACAGAATGACGCAAGCGGCAAACCAGCATGGATAGTTTCCGGCCAATGGCAGATGTTGGTCTTCAAACCAAGACTTGAAGAAAGTCAATTGAAACCAGCCACAGTTATCTTCAATACAATATTCGACATGGTGCGCCCAGATGGAGCAGCATTACATACACACACAATATCATCTACCTTTAATCTAACAGGCATCAGTAATTCAGTGAATAATAATAGTCACTTATCATCGACTACAATCAACGGTACTGCTAGACTAGTCACGATAGGGTTGCCAAACATGATAGGTATCTCAAACATAAATGTGCCAGTAAGCGTCAAGATAATAGATCGTAGTGCATTCAGTTTATGGATTGATCCAAGCAAGATTGGTAATCATTTTGGGAATACACCTATATATGGAATTGTAACGACAAAATCTGGCTAATATCCTCGATACTTTTTCCACCACACGTAGTTGAGCCTTTAATTTTGTTGTATGTTGATCATCTTTTATAATAGATATTTATATAAAGCAACAATTGAGTATTAGCAACAGCAGGATTGAAACCAGAAAAAAATAATAACACATTCAAAACTATTTTGATAGCCTCATCTATGATTGCATTAACAACAATTATGATTTTCATCGCATCGACTTTCTCATTGCTTACAATGCTAGTAACTACTGGTGGTGGAAATGATCTTCCTATTGCTGCAGCACAACAGCAACCGATGCCTATGACAATGAATCAAACTAGTATTGGGGCAATGTCAACAGCCATACTTGGTCCATCAACAAATAAGACATTTTACGTATTTTCATCCTCACATCAAGACATTAACCAAACACTATTACAAATTCCACCAGACTCCTTCTCCCCATCAGAGATAGCAGTCAACAAAGGAGACACAGTTAATGTAATTTTCTACAATCTTGAGAAACCGCCAAAAGGCGATAGACACTCGTTCACTATTGGGGCACCATATAACATTGACAAGGATCTAGGTCCAGGACAACATTCAGTAATCACTTTTAAAGCAACTCAAGATGGCGCATACCAATTTTACTGTAAGTATCATCTGCCAACAATGAGAGGGGAATTAATAGTACTACCATAATACACTGAATTAAAGAATAATTCTCTTTTCATTATTTGTGTGTTTCCCATATTAAACCTGCTACTAGAGGCACCTATTTTGATTCGATATATTGCTATATGTCAAACCGATTTCATCACATGTCTCGATTAACAATTAGAATGTTTGATATTCATTGTTATACGAATATCACATCTTTAGATAAGATATTCATTTTCTATAAAGAATGACTAATTTAGACGAATTGCTAGCGTTTGGTGGCGTACCCACGCTACCACAACCCAATGGATACCACAAAAGGTGTGGTCATATTCTGGTGGCGATTGGACCGTAATGATTGGGGCTAAGGCCAATAGAGGGGTATTTGTTGAAACAGCGAAAGCAGATTTCAATCGGTTATTTAGAGCCCTAGTGTAAGTAAGGACTTTTGGATAGGATGATGAATGAGTACCATGTTTTCGCTACTTTACAAGCCGGCGTGGCCTTGTCATTCGTTTATGATAAAGTTAAATTACAAGTTTTGCTGTCTGTGATGCAGCAATATTAACTGGTTCCCACACAGGTGAAGCTGGTGGAACATAACATGCATCATAGCTTGCAAGATCTCTTATGTCTGCTTTAAGTAAGAGAGCTAGTGCAATTAAATCAATTCTCTCTTTTACGCCCTCACCTCCGACAATTTGTGAACCTAATACTATTCCACTCTTTCTATCAGCAACAATGTTTATCCAAATCGGTTTATTGCCAGGATAGTAACCAGCCCTTGTTATACTTTCTATCACCTCTTCAACAGGATCAAAACCTTCTCTTAATGCTTCTTCGCTAGTTAATCCGGTTTTGCCAATAAATAAATCAAATACCTTAGTTATAGCACTTCCTGCTATTCCTCTAAACATTGCATTTCCACCAGCTGCGTTTTCTCCTGCAACTCTTCCTTGTTTATTAGCAGTTGTACCCAAGGGAAGATACATGTCTTTATTTGTAATGTAGTTTCTAGCAGTTGCACAATCACCGGCCGCAAATATATCCGGTATATTAGTTCTCATATACTCGTCTACTTTAATTGCATTAGCATATCCTAGTTCTACACCAGCATCTCTAGCTATTTCAGATTTAGGTCTCACTCCAGTTCCAAGAACTATGAAATCACTATCAATTTCACGTTTAGTGTTAGTCTTTATACCCTTAACATCTTCATCTCTACTAAGGATTTCTTCTACACGTTCGCCTAGTATGATTTTCACACCATTAGCTTCCAAGTCTCTTTCAACAATCTTGGCCATCTTGTTATCGAGCATAGTGGGAAGAATATGATTAGCCATCTCTACTACTGTTACATCCATCATATCTCCTCTCCTTCCTGTTTGGCCTCTCTTCTTAAATGCCTCTGCCATCTCAAGGCCAATAAGACCTGCACCAGCAATTATACATGAATGAGCATGTTTTGTTATTGTAGAATCATTAAATTTTACTGCATCACCATAATTTCTTATAAAAAACACGCCATTTTGATTAACTCCTTTGATATTAGGAACTACTGCCCTTGCACCTGTTGCTGCTATCAAGGAATCATAATCAATTATTGTTTCTTTGCCGCTTCGTAAATCTGTTGTATAAACTTGTTGTCTAAATCTATCTATTTTATATGCACGTGTGTTTACAATTATATCTATACCATACTTGCTTTTGAAAACATCTGGAGGCCTTTCTATTAGTTCTTCAAAATTACTTATTATACCCTCTATAACATAAGGTATGCCACACGCAGCATAAGAAACAATACTCTCTTCTTGAATTATCTTTACGTCTGCTTCGGGATCAATTCTTCTAGCTTTTGAAGCTGCACTGGTTCCTGCTGCAACACCACCAATAACCACTATTCGGTTCTTCTTGTTGGTCGACAATTCTGCAGCTTTCAATTAAGGATCTCTATTATATCAACTGTGTTTTCTGTTTTGCAGTGCGATACAAAAAATCCGTAGCCGAAGATAAAGATGCTCTAAATGTTAGCCTGACCGAAATCTAATTCATATCCTAGTTGGCTTCCCAAGGCAATTCTTGACTCATGTGTAACTATGGTCTGGTTGGAGGATTGAATGATGAAAGATCAAATTGATTAGCTTGATTCACTGGTAATTCCTTTTTAGACTGATCTTCTTTGATAGAATCTAATATATACAGACCAAGTTCAGTCAATGTTACTTTACTGTTTAAGAAATCATAGAAGTAGGAATCTCCTCTTAGTAGAATACTGTCTTCCCGCATCATTTCAGTAGTATGTAATTGAGACGATGATGAAGGAGAATTTGTTTTATCAATGGCAATAACTCCCTCAGATAAAGCATAGCTAATTTCTCTTCGCTCCAAATCATACTCAAGTAGTTCAAGAATTGAAAGGCTTGCCAAGTCGAGAATACTCACTAGTCTGACAATTACTGGATTTCTAATAAGTTCAGTAAGGTGAACTTGATCAATTGGTATTTTTCTGTCACTCATAGCATATTATATGCAACCGTAGAAGATAAAAAGAATGCGTACGCTGCAATACATTGAAAATGCTTTTTAATGGTTTACAATAGCTACTACAAATTTTGCTGCTATATTTTTTCTCAATAAGAGAACTACAATAGGACTTGGTTATTAAAACCAAATGCTAATAACAACAAGTTATGATCTACGCAAGGCAAACAAACAAGTACTGAGCAAATCCATTGATGAACAGATATGGCTAACGTTATCAACAATACAGATTTGGATAAAGTAGCCCAAACTGTTGCAAATGGCAAGAAAGATAAGCAGAGTCTAAGAAAACCAGTCAAGTTGCAAGCTGAATGGAATTTGGATCCAATCACGGGATATCAATTTAGAACAGAATTATCGTATGAGAAAGGAAAGGAAATAATTGAAATAGATTCACCTTCATTTTTAGGTGGAAATGGTAATAGATTAGGTCCAATGGCGTATTGTGTAGCTGGTATTACTTCATGTTTCATAGCTACTTTTGCAAGTGTTGCAGCAAGTCAGGGAGTAAAGCTCACGAAGCTTATTGTCAATACAGAATGCATGATTAACTTTGCCAAGACTTTTGATATAGCTAACGAACCAATAACTGAAGGTATTAACTTTGAAATAAAGGCTGAAAGTGAGAACGCAGATAAGCAGAAACTTCAGGAACTGGTTAAAATGGCAGAAGAAAGATGTCCTGCTATGTATAGTATGTCTCATGTGATAAAGGTTAATGCTCAGATAAATTAAAGGCAGTAGTGATGCGACAGTAGAGAGTATGTGGGACACTGTGAGGGGCGACCTTCTACATAAAATAACCTATGCTTACAAGTGGCGTGAAATGGATACTGAATATCCTATTCTATTCAAAGATGGGCGAACTGCAGTTGTTATTGGAAGACTCGATATGTATGATTGGAGGTCGAAAACGATCATTGATCTTAAGACGACCAAATTCATTTAATGGCAGATAAAACAAGGTTTTCTGCCAAAACTTGAACATATACTTCAAGTTCAATGCTATAATACTATTTTCTCGCAACTACTGCCTATCGAAAATCTCAGTATCATTTATGCAGATATGAGATTGCGAATATCAACTTAGTAACAAATACAAATACAAAGAGCAACCACAGTAGAATTGGCAACACCACTAGTACCAATTCTTCTAATTCTTCTGATTTATCAGAACCATTATCATTATACAATGCAATACCACAGCGTCATACAAATCGTGGACCGTATGACAAGAATAAACCTGTGACACAGGATATTCCAAATGGAACCTGTGAATTTGAAGTTTCTTAAGTATTCAAAAAAATCTTCCCCCACATCTTTGAAGACTTCGAGGGATTCTAGATAAGATAATTGTTCTTCGTTAAACCTTACATTCATAAGAAAATAAAGTACCTGTTCAAGACCAGCAGCTACTA
>DAOM01000180.1:15403-16954 GCA_002501855.1 Candidatus Nitrosopolaris nunavutensis | reverse complement strand
AGAGAAATGACACACATAATCTATCTATCTATGTATCATTCAATCAATCAATACAAGCAATACCAATGCTATTGCAGAGATACGTGTTGGTAATCGTAGTAGTGGTATCCAATGCATTCCAGACTGAAGACTGTGAGGCCAATATACTGTTACGTACGCATCCCTAATAGCACCTATACGTTCCAGCCAACACCTTCATTTAGATAGGTGTACCACAAGTTACTATTCTACCTCAGTAGCCTACAAATACGTATAGATAGAAGATGGGATATAGAGTAAAAAGGAGAGATATAGCTGGTTGTACATTGATGACGACAAGCAAGACGAACAACAAATTGTTCCAACATCAGATAACAAGCAGCGTATATACAGCTATATTAAAGACAACCCAGGATCGCACCTTAGAAGGATTAGTCAGAAGTTACTTATAGCTATGGGCGATATTCAATACCAATTAAAGTTTTTAGAAAAATCAGGTCTAATAAAGTCGCGACATATATGGTTATACAAGACATACTATACATTTTCTATTTTAGGAGAGAGGTATGAAAATATATTGGCCATCCTCCAACAGGAGACCCCAAGGGATGTAATATTATACCTTATAGAAAATCCAGGAGCTACTCAGAGTGAGATAGTTCGTCATAAAGGATTCACCGCACCGACTATCAACTGGCATATGTCACGCTTAATCGAAATTGGCTTGGTCTATAGCTGCAAGGAAGGTAGATTCGTAAAGTACTACTTAGAAGGCAATGTCGAAGACATCATCACTTTGCTTAAACTATACCATCCATCAGTCTGGAATAAACTGTCAAATAGACTCGCCGAACTTTTTTTGGATATCGCTTCTCAATCCAGACCAGGGAGAGACGGTGCCGGTGAGAAAAATGATGCGAGTGAGAACACAAACGAACAAGCTGAAGAGCGGAGAGAAATAGAGGATAGGATGTACAAGGAGATTTAGTTAGTGACAGGGGTGTGGTGAACTGCTTTTGTTGAAGATAATGACAATAATAATCATATTATTATTCACCTACTTAGCTAATTTATTGAATATACAGCCAGTGTATGCCACTGGGCATGGGGATGACAAGCAGAACATAGCTGATATTTTTGTCTTCGGAAGCGGGATATTTGCAGCGTTTCTTTTTGCTTTGTCTTTGTTAGCCTACAGAAATCTGTTAACAAAGAGGCTCCTTCTTGTATCAGCTGCGTTTGGAATATTTGCTATACATGCGATAGTTTCAAAGCTCGATCTTTTTACGCCATTACATATTGAATCATCGGCCTTGGAGCTGATATTAGCAATTATGAATTTTGTTGCCCTTGCATTCATCTTCTTGGCAATAGTCAGGCGTGCGAAAATAAAGACGAAAACACCAACTCCGCGATCACACTCCTAAAAAATAGTATTTCGATACATACTCCAAATACACTATTTTCATTTCTCCGATCAGGCTAATAGTAATGACTATCCGTTAGTCATTTTAATGCGCATAAGACACATTTAGCCAGTTGTACCTGAAACATAATAAGCAACATTTGTTT
>DAOM01000180.1:0-15036 GCA_002501855.1 Candidatus Nitrosopolaris nunavutensis | reverse complement strand
CTCGTAACCCTCATTTTGACCGGATCTTTCTTACCGGCGATAGGATATAGTATTCAGTTGTCACCTACGCCATCTGGTAACAGTAGTGCTAGTAGCAAAGTAGTAATGCTAACTTTTGGTGATACACTCAAGAGTCAGTTTACAAATGCCAAACCAATACTAGATAAATACGGATTTAAGGGTAGTTTCTTTATAACATGTCTGTGGGTAGGCTCAGATAAGGCGAGAATGACATGGCAGGATATATTAGCATTGCAAATGGATGGACAGAATATAGAATCCAAGACAATGACTCATAGAAGGATGACCAACCTATCTCCTAACGATTTGAATTATGAAGTAGCTGGGTCAAAGAAATGTCTAGCAGATCACGGAATTAATGCCACAATTTTCGCCACGACTCATGGCAATGAATGGAATAATGCTACTGTTATAAATGCAATTGCAAAATATTACAACTTTGCTGTCAATGGATTTGCTCCTTTGATGTTTTTGCACTGCGACGGGTACAAACAGTCAAGTCAGCATGATTGTAGGACTTATTTTGATAATGGTACTCTAACTTTTGCAAACAGGTATTCTATTAGAGAGTGGAGTCATAATAACATCGATAAAGCATACTCATATAACGATACCAAAATATTTCAGAGATTTGTTCAAGAAGTCAATAGTCAGAACCGGTTCAATAAAGAAAACGGGACGATAACTGCTGTTCCTGTGATAGGTTATCATGATATAGTTAACAATAAAACACGCGATAGTACTGATGTGAACTTGTTCGTTCAAGAAATGAAATATCTACATGATAACGGATTTAGCGTATTGACACTAAACCAGCTTGGGTATGATACAAATCGTAATGTAATTTATATAAATAATATCCCCTCGTCTTAAGGCAGCAACGTTGCTGCTCTATATATAATTATGAGCGTGAGTTAAAAAGGTAGTGCGTTTCATTCAATAATCAGCCACGGAGCTTCTCTCAGACGCTCAGGACCTCTTTTAGAGAGCATGAGCCTTCTAGGAATGTGAATTAATTTGGCATTCACCTTTTGCAATTTTTTGTTAAACTCAATTTTATTTTTTCCTATATAATCTGGCGCCTAATTTGTAGTGAGAAGATATCAGATTTTAGAGAATCCGTGCCCAGTGCAGCACTGCTCAAAGGGAGTATAAATATGGAAGAAGAAAAGAGAATGAAAACAACAATTTTGATTTCTATTGCAATGATTAGAGTTGGTATACTTTATCTACTACTCCAACTAACTCCCTGCCGAGTTCCTACTGATAATCAAAGGAAAAAAATTGTTTACACATTCTATTTGAATTCCCACATCTTATAGCTATAGTTGCCAGAGTTATCTACTTGCCACTGACTAAATCCAACAGCCTCGTTAAGAAATGCTAATCTTCCAGTTGAGTTTGTGCTGTATAGCTGCGCAGTAGGATACACTATCTTCCCTCCTACTCCAGTAAAACCTCGTCCGTATCCCGTTGCTAGAGCGATTTCTTTATTATCTATTGTCTTTATAATACCTTGACCTACACCTTGGATTACACCATTTAGTCTATGTGTATTAACAAAAGTCCATAGTTCTCTAACGTCTAGTCCATTAGTGAACTTTCCACTACCAGAGTATGAAACCTGAATCTTGGCTCCATCGGTTTTTCCGGAGTTTATCACTTTTTGAGCTACGATTTTGCCATGTGCTTCATAAATTAATTGGCCTATTACAGTATTTTGATTGGGTGCCACCGCCGTAGTATGATTATCGATCGTGATTATAGTAGTATTTTGCGAAGTTGCTGATGCCACATTATCACCTTGCTGAATCAAGCACATACTAGTGATCATTATCGTGAGGGATAGCGCTGCCGTAAAAGCGATTGAAAAACCGGTTCTGGATAATAGTGTATTTGTTCTTTTAATTGTCCCATTTACATTTCTTATTCAGGATATAAGATTTTTTTATCCGGCATCATTAATCGCACCTCTATAACATAACTTGTAGGATGAGAATAAGGCGCTACTAAATGTACAAAAAAGATATTCTTGGGTGCGTAGTTGATGGATTTGTAGACACATAACGTTAAAGTGCATAGGATTATTGGACTCTTGCGATTTCCGCCATAAAATAAATCGGATGAGTTCATTATTTTTATTACTATGCTTTGCCATTAATGTTAGAGCATTGCCATATAGAGGCAATTCTTTTTGCTCAAGTCGGTTAAAATCGAATATGCCCCGGTATCCCGTGGCTTTGTCAGGCTATACAGTGTAGAGATTGTCAGCCGAGACAGCTATTGGAGCTGCGACGATGTCAGCTGCAGAGTATTCATATGCGGCCACTATCGTAGTGATTATTATTGCCCATTCCCGTCAGAAAGTAGTACAAAGCACTGTATTACGTCTGTGAACTTAAGCGGCTAAGCTTAGATTCATAAGTTAGAGACACACCTGTATTCAAAGAAAGATATTCGTCTCTGTCAACTAGTGGGACTAGACTAAATGACGCCTGTCGGTTTCCTATACCTGTAGATGCTAACTTCCGTATTCGCTCAAGCCGCTACTAGGGAGGCATTAGCGGTATTATCGAGTGTGGTCCTTGTCCTGTCGGTGCCTTTTTTGGCGTTGGTGCCGCAGGTGTCGACGGTGATTGTGCGTTTGTGGGCAATCCTACTACCTGTACTCCTGTGACATTATGAACCAAGTGCTTCATCAGATTGGGTGTTGACGCTATTCCTGGAGGATAGCATAGAAGTTGCGCCTCTATCTGGTTTAGTCCCTGCTGGATTCGACTTGTGCTGATTGCTGTCCACTTTGTATAGTCTGTTACCCCTTTCGGACCCTGGGGTGATGCCCTGATATATCCATGTTGGTTTATCTGTACTGCTACATTGCAATTTGTATGAGTTGCGTTTGAAGGGACAGACGTCCCGCTGACTGCAATTAGACTTCCTGCTGGAACAGCCGGATTTTTGTCTGGATACTTTATTGATAACAGGCTGGCTGATCCGCTCCCTATGGCTCCTACCCCTAGGAAGACTAACACTAGTGCTGCGGCTGTTCCAACGGTGGTTTTTGCATTCATATATACTCTCACCTCTTTCTTTCGCGGCGATATATTAGTTACCCACTCACTCACCTAGGGTCAAATAACCCGGGCTCGTCAGGGTTTGAAGACCGATACATACGATCAAGAAGCCTACAAGTTAGTAATTATTGTTTCAGAACGATAATGACAAAAATAGAAGAGGCAGAATAAATTCTTCTACAAATATCTTATTAAGATAAATGCGATATTTTTGTTTGCCAATGTTTAGTATGATCTTGGACTATTGTAACTACAGTATGATCAAGTTTCTAGAAGGGGTTCAAAATCGACCTATTATTGTAATTGTTTGCACAATATTGTTAATGATTGGATCTTGTTCAGTCGTATTGCAAAACGTAAGCGCAGATCAAAGCCCTCAAACTCGTTCCAAGCTAGGATATAATGACGGTTTTAAGAATGCAGGGTGTGATTTTAAACTGTGTCACGGTCATGGATATGATAGAACCGTTCCAACTGGTCATACAAATCCATACAATAATGGATATTCTAAGGGATATCAGGATGGGTGGAATAAAGCGAGCGGAGGTGCTGGAGGAAAAAGTCAGCAATCAATACACAATGGAACGAACAACATAAATGCTACTACCGCCAAAAGTCAGGAAGTTCCAAATAATAATGATGTCTGTGACCCAGTACATCAATTCTGTGCTATGACAACGGCTATCGGCTAGACTCCAGGTTACTGGTTCAAGGTTTCTTCTTCGGGACCAACATGGTTCTGTGTTGTATCATATGTACCTCAACTAGAAAACTAGCCTTCTTAAAATTTTATGGGATTGTACGTTGAGGTAGACGAGAGTAGAAATATTTCCTAAAACATACGTGAATGAAATTGAGGAGGAATATTAATAACTTGACCAACCACTCTATACCACATTTTATTATAGGCGCAAACGACACAACACGCGCTCTCACGGGTTCTGCCACGGTATGATTTAAGTCAAAACCACCTTAGGCCCTTTTTTTTATCCAACTTTACGTTCTCTAAAAAAAGTAACAAGAACAGTACAATGACTATCTTTAGTGTTTTGTGAATATAATAAATCTAGTCTTGATTTGACATTCACATTAAAATATCATAACTACGAGACAACGATTCGAAGCAAGTGGGAGATTCAATTACTGTAGTACTAGTTTCAGCATTATTCATCATAATAACGTTGTATATAGTCTCGACCGCGTTCTACAACGTGTTAAACTTTGAAGTCCAAGCCAAAAAACACTCAAGAACAGCAAATAATAATATCGTTTCTTCTAGTAAAAAAGAAAATGTCCAGACTGGAGCATCTCCTTCGAATATTACAATAGGAGGAGAAAACTCATTTGTTGCGACAAATACGACGCAGGGTAGCAGTATTAGTCACAGTATAAGCAATCTCAAAAGTGCTGAAAAACTTGCTAATCAAGAGAAACATTTTGCCCAATCCAAATTGAGACAGGTGTTAGCAGAGACAATACCCGATCAGTATATAGTAGTCCTCAAAAATGGAGTAACAGAAAGTGCACAATCGATAGCGCAGCAGGCAATAAGTGGGGGGGGAATTGTTCCGTTTGTCTATAACAACGCTATCAAAGGATTTGCAATTAAAATTGCAAACAAACTAGTTCTGAATTCGATTTTATCAAATCCCTCAGTAGATTTTGTAGAACCCGACATCAAGGTACAAGCTTTCTCTCAGGTAGCATCCACTGGATATTCCCGGGTGGGTGGACCTTTAAGCATTATAAATGGTTCTCATCCACGCGTTGTAAATGCAGGAATCGCAATAATAGATACTGGTATTGATTTTACCCACCCAGAACTGAATGTCTATAAACAAGTAAGCTTTGTTCCCGGGACGTCAACAGCCAATGATGATAACGGACATGGAACTGCCGTAGCAGGCATTGTCGCGGCCGAGGATAACTCTGTGGGCGTCGTCGGTATAGCTCCTGGTGCGAGATTATGGGCGATAAAAGTGCTTGATAGGAGTGGTAGCGGTAGTATGTCTAGTATTATAGAAGGAATAGACTATGTGACTCAAAATGCTGGACAAATAGATGCGGCTAACCTTAGTTTCGGTTGCAAGTGTACTTCTTCTGCTCTTGACACAGCTATTAACAATTCTGTCGCTGCTGGTGTGACATTTGTGGTTGCAGCAGGAAATGCAGGAGAGGATGCGTCGTTATGGTCTCCTGCTAGCAACCCAAACGTTATCTCCGTAGCCGCTATGGCTGATAGCGATGGCAAGTGTGGTGGACTGGGACCTCAGACTCCATACGGACCAGACGATTCATTAGCTAGCTTTAGCAACTATGGAAGTAAGGTAACGATCGCCGCTCCGGGCGTGAATATACATACTACGTATCTTGGCAGCTCTTACGCCACATTAAGCGGGACGAGTGTGGCCGCGCCGTTCGTGACCGGCGCTGCTGCGCTTTACCATTCTTTACATCCGACTGCATCCCCAGCACAAGTACGTAGTGCACTTGTATCTCTAGGAGGCACTGCTACAACGGCCTGTAATGGGGGTGGTCCTGGTTATTTCAACAATCCACATGGTAACGAACCTTTACTGTACATCGGGAGCTTCACACACGGCTAGCAGAAATAAGACCTTAATTAGTCGCGGCACGAAGACAGGGACTACGGAATCCGTTTATTTTAGAGATCCAGGAAATGAAACAGTGGTGGTGGATTTAATATGACGCGAACTTTTCTTCAAATAAGATCAATGGTTAACCAAAAGGCGTTATGTATCGTACCAGTTCTTTTGTTGTCTGTTACTCTCATATTCGAATCTCAACTGCATGTAATATATGCGGGAAATAATAGTATATCTTCGGGAAATCAAATAAACCCAATTGCTAGTCGTAATAACACCGGTACCAACAATTCCACTTTGCAAATATCTACAAATAAGATGACCTATGTTCCAGGAGAAACAGTCATTGTCACCATAAAAAACAACTTGAGGTTTCCATTAGAATTTCCTGATTCACTTCTAGGTTTGAATATTGAAAATGTCAAGACTGGACAAAAGGCAGGATTACTTGCAGCACAAGTGATATCTGAACTAAAACCAATGGAATCAAAAACATTTCAGTGGGACCAAAAGGACACTAACGCAAATCAAGTTGAGCCTGGAATTTACAAAGCTCAAACGTCATCTGTAAGAAACAATACTAGTAACAACACGCAATTATCTACTGCAAATACCACTTTTACTATAAAGGCGTAGATAATAATAAAGACAAGAATCTATTCTAGACGTACCTGAAACTTCCATGGTTTATTCTTTGGCTTTCAGCATACATGATATTTTTCAAGCGTCAATATGGGCTTAGAAAGAGGAGGAAGTAGATTGTACCTGCGAAAAGCCCTCCAATAGATGTAGCTGTTAAATTTTCATCTATAATCATAGAAACGTAACTCATAAGCCATCGAGGTAAATTATCTATCCCACACCTGAAAACTTCGATAATCGACGCGAAAGGTAGCAACCACCTGAGAATCTATCTATGAACATCGTAGAAAATGATCGGTTTCAACAATTTAGTATAAGCATATTCTTGGAAAAATTACGCTTGAAGTCCGTTCGTTCTAAGATTGATGACAATCGAAGGCCCCAAATTCCTAAGATAGAACATCAAACCATTATTAACATACTTGCTAGCGATTCTTCAAATTCAGTGACCATAAGCCTTAAAACGAACTATCTGGCCGGTTACAATATTCCACATCAGTTCCACAAGACAAGAACAGTCATTAACAATATCACCACAAACAATATAGCTAACATCAAACAATCAATGATATTTGATGTTTGACTGATGATAAAAATAGTACCATATTCCCGATAACGCCTCAATAACACAAGGGTATGTTACATGTGGTAATCCTGAGTGTCAACAATTGCATAACCCATATCTTTGTGATTATGGGAAGAAAATTAAGGATGACTAAGAATGCTAAATATTGGATAGAGAAACTCCATCTTTCTGAATTACATGACGAGGGTGGATATTTCAAGGAGAGTTCTAGGTCTGACAAGATAATTCAATTAGAACTGAATGGCGATCGTTCACTTTCATCTGCAATATACTATTTGCTAGATGGAAAACAAGGACAATTTTCTGCGTTTCACAAACTAGGATGTGATGAAATGTGGCATTTTTACGATGGTAGCTCGCTTACCTTGTATATAATAAATGACAATGCTGACTTATCGGCGATCAAGTTAGGAAACAATTTGGAAAATGGTGAATATCTTCAGATATTAGTAAAAGCCGGCTCTTGGTTTGGTGCGACTGTCAATGACCAATCTTCTTATACACTAGTAGGATGCACATGTTCGCCGGCTTTTGATTATCGGGACTTTGAACTTGCGAAAAGAAAAGAACTTGATGAGATGTACCCTCAACACAAATCGATTATTGAAAAGCTCACCAGAAGCTAAATTTGGGTAAATAATTTCAAGAGTGTCGATCACCAATTACAAAGCAATTGTTTCCCACTATATTTTTTCGTTATATCTATAATCCAGCTAATGAATAAATTGAAGAGCTAAAATATATTCAAGAGAACAAACCAACGTCTCGTACACTTTCTCTCTCTCGCACACTTTCCTTAAGACGAAAGTATACGAGACACCATTACCCGATTTTCTCAAGAGATATAGTTTAGACCTTGAAGCAATTTTCCTTTAGATAAATTGTTATGTGGTTTTATTCGTAGAATGCGGTCGCAACAAGGACATCTCATACCTCCACATTTCAAAAATATCTCGCATTCTACACAGCGCTTAAAACCTTGATTGTAATAACATGCTGAATCTTTCGTTTTGCGAGCTTTGTAGAACGCGCAGATGTCTGTACAGAACTTTCTCAAACTTTGTCTGTTCCGCTGACCTTTTCCTTTTTCTTATTTGCCGCGGAGGACTTTGATTTTGAACTACCTTTTTCTAATAACTTCAAGATTCTTGGCGTAAGTAACCATCTTAATTCACCACTTATATTTGGAGTCAACGAAATTACTCTTATCTTAGCCAATCCAGCTTTCTTCAGACTTATTCGGCCAAGTTGGTTTACTCTATTTTTTTGAAATATCATATCATACATGATATTACTGAGGTATGGCTCATGTCCAATCATCAGGACACTTGAATCTCTTGTATATTGATTTAATCTATTATATAGCTTTGATTGATGCCTTCGGGAACCAAATCGTTCCAAACTGATATTCTGTTTTCGATAGCTAAAACTTTGGCAATTATCTTTGCAGTCTGTACTGCACGTTTAAGAGGACTCGTTACAATAGCGCTAAATCTCAGATTTAGGGCTTTAACAGATCTAGCTATAATTGCAATCTCTTCTCTGCCAACTATTGTGAGCGGTACGTCACAAGTATTCCCACCAGCAGCAACAGCCATTCTCTTGCCTGAGTCGCCATGTCTTAATAGATATAAATCCAAATCAAACAGCACTTGCTTTTATTTGTCTAGCTCGTTACTTCTTGTTTTTCTTGCCGTTCTTCTTGCCCTTTTTCTTTGACTTTATATTTGCAAAGGCATTGTCGACAGCAATTCCAATCTTTGTTACATGTGTCTGTAGCTGCGCTATTTGGGATTGTATTTGCTTGATTGATTCTCTGCTTTCTGCTTTATCAGGATGAGCCTGGCTGATCTGTTTAATGTCCTTGTTAATGCCCTTTAGGTGGAGTTCTATTCTAGCATTTTGTTCAACTATTTCCTTAATTTGCTGTGGTAATTTTTTTATTAATGTTAATTCATTTCTTGGGAGTTTGGATTCTGTCTGCTCTTGTGGTGGTGGTAAGTTCTGCTGTTCATCATTGGGTCCGGTAGGCAGCGCAGTCCCAGATGTAGTTTTTGACATGAACAAAATATATAAAACACTACTATATAATTAGTTATAGTCTATATAGACTATAGCGCCTAGGCTTAAGTACTACGACAATTTGTCTCGTTGGAACAAAAGTTTATCGGGATCAACTAACCCCAATACATCGGTCTAATAGAGCAATTACCGGGTTTCTTAGAAGAATAAGGCTCTTCATCTAAACCAGCATAGTAGGCGAAGAAATACGGTTCAGGATGTGTATGAATATTTTAATGTAAAATAACAACTCGATATTTAATAGACTAACGGAGGCTATGGGACCATAAGCACGAATTGACAGATACTACAAATCATTACAGTCAGGACATTCTTCGATAAAGGACTTCCCTGCCTCGTTCTCCACTATTTTGAAGATTAAGCCAGTACCTTTACACGCAACGCAGACGAGCATACTTTACCTGCGTGTTCTACAATGTAAGTACGAGTAGATATTTGTTATGTCATGGATGTACATAGATCACCGTTCACTATATTGATATCATAGAACGTAACATGATGCAACAATACCCGAGTATCCGTTCACTCTGAAATCACGGTTTCTAGCGACAAGGTCGATATGGCTACAGCATTTCAGGAACCACTCAGCTGGGTTTCAGGAAGTTGAGCTACTCTGAATTTTTCGAACTCCAGGGACAGATCGTTACCGCATGGGGAGATACTATATTCTTGCAGGACTGGTGGCGATAGATACCGCCATTAGCATCTTTACCTTATTTTCGGACTAACGGAAGTGAGATGATCTTTATTCTTAATTATTTAATAATCAGATCCATTCCATTATGTTTGGAATATGAGTTGCCTCGACATTAGAGGGCCATATCAGCAATAGATATCACCACAGTTGCGTTACAAAAGCAAGGTATCATTTTCAATTTCCCTTCTTCACTATAGGATCCATGATATTTTTCTTACAATTTTTTAGCACCTTAATATCTCGTTCACATCCCTAGGTCTTGCTTAGAGATGCTAACTCCACGAACAATAAATCGTCGAGACGAAAGTCTGGTAAGACATCATTACCTCGCGATCTGTCTGCTCGAGATTTCGGGATACTATATTCGTAGGGAGCACCTGGCAAGATTATGAATTACTCTTCATCAGTAGCTACAATATTTCCTACTACCTGCAAGTCCTTCGACAGCCTCTTCTTGTTCATCCGCTTATAGGATCCATCATCTCTTGCATTTTTTCTGTTCGTCCTCTAGTTTGGTACTCTCCTATTGTATGTGTCGAATTTCTTTTCTTGAAACACTTTCAGTACACCTAGTCCCATTATGATAGCGCCCAGGACAATCTGTAGATAGATATTTCAAAGCACAATATAGAAGAAGAACAAGAATAAACCCATCGCTGGTACCATTAGTCAGAATGTTGAGATCATTGCTCCTCCTACTATGAGTAATATCGAAGTGAATTTACTTCTTTCTTTGTATTCTAACCCAAAAGATGCGAAACACAAAACAATTGGCGATATTCCAAATATTGATCCATTGTGCTGCGTATCCATTGATAACAAACCCTTGTCCTCCTTGCCTTTGAGGATCATTGATATAACTTATTGTAAATTACATTAATTTTTCTTCAGTTATCCTTTACTACAAAAGGTCAATACCCAGCATCCCAAGATATTGCTTGTTTAACCTCTACCAATACCTTGAATGCAGAATACTTTTCTCCAGTTCTCTTGGACGAGTACTAATAAGACGTACCCGTATGATTTACCATGATTGACTTCTGTGTGCGAGAAAAACTAGCTTTTCGGGTAATCATAATTATCCCAACCAGAGTGACTAGTCTACTATTTAGAGCAGTTTTCCAATATTAACTAATACTACTTTGTCGTCATTTCTACAAAAGTATCAACAGTATTATTGATTTGTTACATATTGTGAAAGGTAGTCTTATGTATTACTAAATATTAAAAAGAAAATAAGATGACATCTAATCAAAAAGTTGCTGTAGTTACGGGCACCTCAAGCGGAGTAGGCCATGAGACGTCGTTAGCATTGGCAAGAAGCGGATTTCGGACGTATGCTACAATGCGTAATCTGAATAAAAGTGAGAATATAAAATCAGTTGCGACGAAAGAAAACTTGCCTATTCATATAAATCAGCTTGATGTTACCGATGATATATCTATCAAGAACGCAGTACAAGCAATATTATCTGAAGTGGGGCGAATAGACGTATTGGTGAATAATGCGGGTTATGCACTTAATGGAGCGTTTGAGGATCTTACAACGGATGAGATAAAGGCACAGTTTGAAACCAACCTATTCGGAGTAATAAGAACCACTCAAGCAATTCTTCCCATTATGAGGAAGCAAGAATTCGGGATAATCGTAAACATGAGTTCAGGTGCAGGCAGGTTAGGTTACCCGGGAGGCTCTGCTTATGTTAGTACAAAATTCGCAGTTGAAGGATTGAGTGAATCTATGGCCTACGAATTGGAGCCATTTGGAATAAAAGTAGTCCTAGTAGAACCCGGAGTTATTAGAACAAACTTTGCTAATGCTATGGTTGTTGCCAAGAAATCTCAAGATCCTAACTCTCCATATTCGCAGATAATGCAAAAAATGGCTACAAGCTTTGAGCATATGATGGAAAATGGGTCTTCTCCAGACCTTGTAGCAAAAGTAGTGCTCAAAGCTGTTACAAGTGAAAATCCTAGTCTCAGGTATTTAGCTGGAAAGGATATAGAAACCTGGATGGAAGGTAAAAGAAACAAGTCTGATGAAGAGTTTTATAAAATGATGAAGCAAAATCTGATAAAGTAGAGTTATTTTCAATTTTTTATAATATTAGTAGTAGACGGTGCCAAGATATTATTTTGATTTGCATTCAATGACAATAACAATACGCTGTCATGTTAATAGATTATGTCAACCACATAGTCACATGAGGAATACAACTTCAGAAATTATTAACCTGTAACAACTGGCATCTCGTGTAAGTAGTGATTATCCGTAAGCTGGGGGAGCAAGACATATACGCTTTATACATTAATTTTGTTCTAGTAGCTCCTCCACCATTTGCTCCTCTCTATCTATGAAAGGTCTACAAGTAGCCCGACGAATCAACGCCCCATCTTACTGACCTAGAAGCTTCCCCAGTGAACTCAGCTGAGAAATGAATCATGTAGGGATTGCTAACCACGCCAGTGCGCCACATTCCAGCCGGTGTAATATCTTACCTTGCAACAAGTGGGCCAAACTCCTGCTCAGATTCAACAGGCCGAGCAGCAGTTCGGATTTCAGGGACGCTTAACGATTTCCTAACCAGCCATTTAACGTATTCCATGCTTCAGAGTATCCCAATTTGTACTGAGTACAATCGGTGTGGCAGGAGTCGCTATATGATCTATGGTGTAAGAAGTCGAATTTCGCTGTATTGTATCCGTCGTCGTATGGTCCGGTTGCGAATGCGCGTGGCATTACTACCGTTAATGGCGCTAAGACTAACACCAGTACTGGTACTAGCAAAAATAATGCTGTTTTCATTTGGGACAAAGCCACTCCCCATCCGCGCCACCGACTGCACCGCCTTGAACATGACCAATGTTGCTACTGCTTCTGTATTTCATATTTTGCTAGAGTCAAACCAATTATTTATGAGAGCCCAAACTTAGTACTAAAGTTTAAATCAATTTCTATTATATGATACTATTTCGTTGTTCTATCGATTCTAAATATCTGTATGTACAAGTATCCATTGTACTAGATAGCATCTACACTTTCTGTTGTGCAAGTGCAGTAAAGTATTTTTTTTCTTATGGTAGATTCATGGTTATTGCCTTATTTTTTCGATAGATAGATAGATTAATTTTCAGTACTAATTGAAAGGCACATATTCATTCAAACCTATAATGCTTCGTCATTTTTTATGCCACAAGCAGCATCAGTTCTATCGATAGATATTTTTGTTTCACGGCTTCACCGTGGACTGCAATGGGACAGTTGCCGAGATGGGGGGTCTTTGTCCAAGCTCTCATTATAGTACGCATTTGGCGGTCTTCAAACTTTAGATCGGTTAACTATTAGCGAAGGTGTTCTGAAAGTCCTGCTGACAGTTCTGGTGTTTATTTCATTATCAGATTGTTGTTGTAGGTCCTGATGATGTTGGACACGTTCCTGACACACAAGGACCGCAGACGAGGGATGTTCTATAGAATATGATGATTACAGTGACATTATACTAAGTTTTAGGAGAAAAAATCCAATCAAATAATAAATGATAAGGTGTGAGTGTAAATGAAGGGTTAATGCTATGCAATATACCATCGAAAAGGTGGCCCTACACCAGTCTTCATTATTTACGCGCAGTACCAATGTTTGCTATAAGAACGTTACAATTTAGCTGGTGGACATAAATAATAATCTCTTGACTATCATATTGAAAGAAATAATAGCTCCCATAAATAGGGAGCTTTAAAGCCATGGTACTAAAGACAAACAGCCTGTATAAAAGCGGAAAAGCATTAATGGGAAGATATAAAAACAATCCAATCCTGCTACCAAATAAAGATGTCTGGTGGGAATCAAAAGCAGTCTTTAACCCTGCGATCTTATACGATGGAAATAAGGTTCACATGCTTTATAGGGCAATTGGTGAGTATAAACAGTATATCTCAAGGTTTGGCTATGCATGTAGCACAGATGGATTTACTTTTGAAAGGAAAAATGAAATCGCTTTTGGACCGACAGAAGGATATGAAAAGTATGGATTAGAAGATCCTCGACTGATGACAATTGATAATCAAGTATATTTCTCATACGTAGTACTTTCTGATTATGTAGTGAAAGGACCAATAGGTTCAACTGCTTTAGCTACAACTAACGATTTTCATAATTGTACAAGACTAGGAATAATAACTAGCAAAGGTTCAGATAATAAGGATGTTGTTCTCTTTCCAGAAAAGATAAATCAAAAATATGTGCTTTTACACAGACCACGGAGCTGGGTTGGCCCAAAATTTGGTATTGATAAACCAAGTATTTGGATTGCTGAAGGCAACACACTATCAAATTTTGAAAAGAACACCGTACTT
This sequence comes from Candidatus Nitrosopolaris nunavutensis, assembly GCA_002501855.1. Taxonomy (GTDB): domain Archaea; phylum Thermoproteota; class Nitrososphaeria; order Nitrososphaerales; family Nitrososphaeraceae; genus Nitrosopolaris; species Nitrosopolaris nunavutensis. The sequence continues at coordinate 975 of DAOM01000180.1, read as the reverse complement.
ATGAAACCCGAGCAAGACTGGGAAGAGCTAAAGATTGGATCAGGTCCGCCTCCAATAAAAACCAAGCATGGTTGGCTTTTGATTTATCATGGTGTGGATAAAGATTTGGTCTATAGAACTGGAGCTGCTCTTCTGGATCTGAACAATCCTGTTAAAGTAATAGCCAGAACAAAAGAGCCTGTCTTACAGCCTCAGGAACCATACGAAAGAATTGGCGATGTTAATAATGTGGTTTTTCCAACAGGCGCTTGTGTTATAGACGAGAAATTACACGTTTATTATGGAGGCGCAGATAAAGTATGTTGTCTTGCAGTCGTGGAATTAAATGCTTTATTACAGTATATATTGAATGGAGGATAATAGATCAAATTCGTGATCCGATATCCATAAGGAATCTTTGCGTCGATCCCATAGCATATTTGACTGGTTCAACTACGTGGTATCTGCAGCACTTTTTGAATTAGAAGTGTGTACAACTAATGGTGACAATTGGACTTTGCAGTCATGATAAAAAGAATCTATATTAGTAGGCGTCTTATCACAATTCATAAGGCCTAATACTAATCCAAGCCTTGTTCATATTGTATATGTACTATGCCAGCCTTTGAGTCATGAACTGCTTCTAATAGGACATCATAGTTATGTGTGGATCCAGGCTGTTCAGAGGCACTTTGTAGATGTGAAAAAATTAAAAAATGTTGGGTTACTTCGCTGCAGTAGAATTTTGTATACCAGTAGTCGGATCTAAGAAAAGCTTCCCAGCATGTCCGGTGGTGCTAAGATGAAACATGTTATTAATTAGTCCAGCTTTGACATCAAAAGATTGGTTTCCTATTCGTCCTAATCCCCAGTTGTCTTCAATAAAGCGCAGGATTGACGATAGATCTGTTATGCTATGATTTATAAAATTTACTTTTGCGTATGGGGAAATTACAAGCATAGGTATACGCGGACCTAGTTTGTAGCTCAACTCAC
>DAOM01000220.1:4810-4991 GCA_002501855.1 Candidatus Nitrosopolaris nunavutensis | reverse complement strand
CCTGTTGACCATAGAGCAAGCAGGACAGGCTGCCCTTCTTGTCCCTATGTTCTTTATATTGATTGGCGTCTATATTGCTGTCCTGGGGTACCTTCACCAAGCATAATCAAGCATAGAGACAACTCGTCACGATATTACCCAGGTTTGTGCAAACGGAGTATTGCTACTGTCTCTTATACAC
>DAOM01000220.1:0-4571 GCA_002501855.1 Candidatus Nitrosopolaris nunavutensis | reverse complement strand
AGTATTGCTATGTCCAACCGAGACAACTTCCCAGTTCTCTTTGATCGCCTGAAAGTTCTCTTTCGGGAATTTGTGCCACCACTTGTGGTCACTGCTGATACGCCAGATAACTATTCTTTGAGCGTTCCCTACTCATCGAAGTATCCAATCTAATACTTTGAAATCGTAGAAGATGTGGTATAATCTTGTACTAGTTCTCGTCTATATCTGAGTGGATTAGATTAACTTAGAGGGGTGCTAATTTGACGAGTAAAAAATATAGAAAGTCTCCAATTGTTGAGGCAATATGTGAATTTCAATTTGATGAGAATCCTTCATTTGATTCGGCTATTCCTGGTTTAGTATATGAGAAAATACGAACTACTTTCCCTATACTTCGTCAGGCTACACGCGTTACTGTAAGTGTCTCAGCTACATCACAGGAAGTTGGACCTCAATTTGGAACTGTACCACTCATGCAATTTCTACGTAAGGATGAAAAAGCTCTTATTCAGGTAGGTTCAAATCTTCTTTCTGCCAATGTATTGAGGCCTTACCCTTCTTGGCAAAAGTTTCTACCGTTAATAAAAAGAGGGTTTAATGCTTATCGTGAGGTAGTTGCTCCCATAGGCATTCAGCGTATTGGATTGCGTTATATCAATCACATCGAAATTCCAGGTCAGAATATCAATTTAGAAGACTACCTTGAATTTCGTCCATTTGTTGGGTTAAAATTACCTCAAGATTTTGGGACATTTGTTGCAGGAATCCAGGTGCCCTATGAGGAATCTAGAGATATTTTGAATCTTCAATTAGTAAGTTTACCAAGGCCTAATATTTCAACAGATAACGCTGCTATGATACTCAGTCTCGACTACGTTCTTCTTAAACCTAAGGAGGTTGCCTTAGATGAGGCTTTTAAATGGGTAGATATCGCTCATAGTCATATAGAAGATGTCTTTGAGGCCTGCATCACTCAAAAACTAAGGGATTTGTTTAAGGAGGTAACAAAATAAATGGCATATCTCTCAAATCTTCAAGAGGCTGTACAATCAACTACTCAGGCAGTTTTCTCCTCTTCATTTGAACACGCACAAAAGAATTACGAGGAAGAGAATACTCGCTCAAGCACATCTGTAACTTCACAAGATTCCTTATTAGCACACTCTTGGCCAATGAATTACGCTTTAAAACATAGTTTTCCTAAGAGTGATGCTTTGGAGACAGAAGCAAAATCGACTGTTATTCCATCGCTAGCTCTAGTATATGATGCTTCTGGAATTGATCAAGTCTGGCAAACTTGGTCAAGCCTTACTTTAACTTTTCAAAGCTCCTTAGAGAAATGGAGAAGCATTTCAACTTTTGGCAACCTAGAAAGTAAAGCTTGGGAAATTGGCTATAGTTTAGCTTTGAATTTACAGGACCTTTTCGTTGCAAGGCAAATTTGGGAGGAGAGAAATGCTTTAGTACATGATCTTTCTCATACTGAAACTCGTAAGAATCAGCAAGATTTAATAGTATTCTTGCATGATAATTTGGAGGTGAAAGGAGCTTTAGAGAAGCATGATAATTTAACTCTTGCTTCTTCTGTGATAGAATCTCAACCCCTTGAGCAATTATATGCTTTTCGGAAACCAACAGAGACGTTACATTTTCTCGAAGCAAACCCATTTCTTGTTCCACTACTTCAAGAAGCATATGCCAATATTAGGAAATACTTTCCATATTCAGAGCTTTTCCTTGAGGTTATTACTGACCCAGAAGCAATTGATGAAAAACAATTGGTAGTATTCATCGCAGTGGAGCAGAATCCAGATGAGGCTTCCCAAGCACTGGATCAGTTAGACGAGAATTGGTGGTTAGATGCTATGGAACGAGTACAGGATAAGCTCTGTATCACGTTGGAGTTTCGATGAGTTTTGATTGGTCACACTATCTTGATTTAGCGCAGGAATTATTTGGGCAAGCCCCAAGTTCGCCACATGAAGATGCTAACCTACGTTCTTCAATTAGCCGTGCATACTATGCAACATACCACAAATCACGACACCGTTTATATGATAAGTGGGGTATATCTGTTCCCGAAGACGCAAGCGCACATGGGAAAGTCAGACAGGAATTCAAGCAGAAAAATCAAAAATGGATAGCAACAACATTAAACCGCATGCGAATAGATCGAAACAATGCGGATTACAAAGATTTAACTATAAATCTAGCTACTACTGCTAGAGAAAATTTAAGGCGAGCTAATCAAGTAATCTTGACTTTGAACAGATTATGAAGCAAGTTTCAGAAAAGAGAATAGAAGACTGCAATGAATTCTTGGAGGTTCTCGGAAAGCACCATAAGCGGCTTGGGTGGAAAACATCTCAAAGATGTAAGAGGAGCGTGACCCCTTCTGACAAGAATATGGGAGGTTGGAGAATAGTATAGGAACGAGGTTTAGGAGGCAGATCTATGAAGACTTGCATCATGGCAAGATCCTCTTGTTTGCCAAATGCCATCACTTAGACAAAATTGTGGTTGGAGCTTATGTGCCTTTATTAGGGGGTGGATTAGGCAAAAGACTGGCACCCCTTCTGGATACCAGTCTTAAGATAAGTGTTCACCAGATTTTCGTCTGGAGCCTCACCTCTCTGATTCACATTTGTGACCAATATTCCGCGGCATCGTCGGCATTCTGCTCTGCATCGGGTGAGGCAGCAATAACGCCTTCGTCATTTGAAAGATGATCGCTCATAAGATTTACGCCGTTGCTGACTGCAGGGTTTGAGATTATGCTCTCATGGTAATGGCCATTGCCGTTACCGTTGGCTTTGGGCATAGCAGTAATTGATATATCTGCGCCAGAATACATGGCGCCCTGTGCTATCATCTCGTAATGTTCGGTCAGACGAATGGCAATTAACTTGCCTGGTTGATCAATCATGTGATACTTCAAGGCATCTTGCCAGAGCACATCCAATGTTGCAGAGTTCTTGAGCAAACCAACAGTGAAGTACTGGTATTTTTCGTGGTCTTGTGACATATCGCCTTTTCTCTCCATAATTATACTTTCGTTATACTTTGACGCTATTCGCCTGAACCTTACGTATCAGCAGGCGGCCAGCAAGGTTACAATAGCCGAGCACATTGGCGTGGTTGGGATCATCTGGCAGAGAGAGATGCGGGATGCGCTGCTTCAGTATGTTGTAGAAATAATAGACGCCACCGCCGACGTGCAGCACTGGCTTGAAACTCGCTGCCACCGCGTCGCGATCGCTCTGTCGCCAGGCTGAAGCGATGAATGAGACAATTTCACTACCCACCTGCATCACGGCCTCTCTGGTTAAGCGCTCTAGTTCAAGCAGGTTGACTGTTTTTCCGTACACGGCAATTTCAGGATAGCCAGGGCTACCATTGGCGGAATTAAGATTCCCATTGGAGGCATAGGCGTACATGATTTCACGCGCCTCAAGCAATGAGAGTGAACGATCAAACTTGCTCTCAAAGGTGTCCATGAGCATTTGCGTTGCCGTCTCCACCCCTAATGGCTTCCCTTTACAGTAGTCGGAGACAGGAACCTGACCGCGAGCCACATAGAGGTCAGTTGTGCGACCGCCAATATCAATCACAGCGCTCTCTGTTGTCTTATTCACGGTTTTATCACCGTAGACGATGAGCGCACCTGCTCCTTCCATCACTACTGTTGCTACTTCAATAGTCACACGGCGAAGGGACTTGTTATTATCCATCGTAAAGACGTGCGTTCCATCCAGGGCTGTTTTGATGGTGTTGCGCAGAGCCATGTTCTTGATATAGGTTTCAGCCGGCAGTCCTGTAACCACGTAGAGTCCAAATTCAGGATCAGGAATCAATGATGCAGCAACAGTCAGCAGGCCCCGCAGGCTATATTTGCTGGCATAGCGTTGAATATCGCCTCGCCCATTATATACATCAACCGCTTGCTGTAACGCTAGTTCACCGACGGCATAAGCCATTGCCTCTCCGTGAAAGCGGATGACATGTGTATTAGACTGATCGACCTTAACGCCAAGATTGTGCATAGCATTAATATCAGCCTTGGCAAACGCGGTAGGAATGCTACGAGCGAGATTTGTCCCCTGTAGGACTGTCGCTCCTCCCATCTCAGCATTACCAAAATCATGCCCATAAGGATACCATTTCATATGTGAATTCCTTCTCACCTTCAACTAAATAAATTGTAAAAAAAATTTGTATAACCCCCTGTTATTTAGTAACGAAGCACAGCTGTCTCTGTATCGCTAGCCTGTTTTACTCAGTACTTACCGAAATACATATACATACTGCGAAAACCGTCTGCTTGACGCAAGCTCAACTGCGTTGTATGCTCATGCAATCTAAGACAGGCGTCTGCCCCCTAAATCCTATTGGAAAGGTGAGCAATGGAGCAGAGAATCGAGCACATACTAGAGCAAATTCCGGGCTGGCGCGGCAAAGAGTTGGTAGTAGCGCCGCTGCTCGGTGGCATTACCAACCAGAATTATCGTGTGGATGTAGCTGGAGAGACGTTCGTGCTGCGCATTGGTGGCAAAGGCACACGCCTGCTGGGCATCGATCGGGGGCATGAA
>DAOM01000223.1:3031-5288 GCA_002501855.1 Candidatus Nitrosopolaris nunavutensis | reverse complement strand
GTGGGCTCGTAGATGTGTATAAGAGACAGATTAAATATGGTAGTCATTTCTTAGTAAGTTGGTTAGATCTTGGTTACTAACTAACCAGAGGTTACTATCCTACTTAAGTAGTGTAATGTAATCGTAGTCTACAGAGAATAAGACATGCCCTCTTCAATATCTTCATCGAATCAGAAGGTTGCTATTGTTACAGGCAGCTCAAGCGGGATAGGATTTGAAACGTCCTTAACATTGGCAAGAAGCGGCTTCTTTACCTACGCCACAATGAGGAATCTAGGAAAAGGTGAAGTAATAAAATCAGCTGCAGCCAAAGAGGGGCTACCTCTTCGTGTTGCGCAGCTGGACGTTACCGAAGACAGATCAATAAACGATGCGGTACATTCGATAATATCTGATGTCGGCAAAATCGACGTGTTGGTAAACAATGCTGGGTATGGACTTAACGGAGCGTTTGAAGACCTTGCAATGGAAGAGATAAAGGCTCAGTTCGAAACCACTACATGGTACTTGTTTAGATTACCTTGTGCATTATGTTAGTTAAGCGTGTGTGAAGCCTTCTTTTTCTGTGGTTGTCTTGCAAGGATGTCGTGCTTAGAATAATGTAATTTTTATAGCTCTAACAGATAGCAAAAAATAGAACGATGTAGAGCGTGTTACAAGTGAACAGGCGAATATTTATTTTACTTGCAGTCGGTATATCTATTACAATAATCATTGTGTTATTTTTAGCTCTTTTTGTGAATAAAGCACCCTTTCTTAATATCACCAATTATGACAATAGCTCTAATCAGGGTTTGAAAATAAATGTTACTGACCTAGTTATTGATTCAGTCTCTTCAGTCTCTAGAATGTTTGCAGCATTGGCTATTTCTTTTCTTGCAGCATTAGTAATTGGAGTTACAGCAGCTAGGAAGCCATTAGCATCTAAGATAATCATACCCATCATAGATATTTTACAATCAGTTCCGATTCTTGGTTTCTTTCCTGCAGCTATTATTTTTTTTATCACTCTTTTTAATGGTAGTCCAATAGGAATAGAGATAGCAGCAATATTTCTAATATTTACCAGTATGGTATGGAATATGATATTTGCAGTTTATGAATCAGTGCTTTCTATCCCAGGAGAATTATTGGAAACTGCACAGTCATACAGAGCTGGCTCATTACTGCAATTTAGAAGAGTCTTTCTACCCGCTAGTATACCTAAATTAATTTACAACAGTATAATGTCATGGGCAGGTGGATGGTATTTCCTCACAGCGGCTGAGATAATATCTTTGGGTTCCAAGACATATACTCTTCCAGGCTTAGGAAGCTTACTGAGTACTTCTGTCAGTTCTGGAGAATATCTGCAATCCCTGTTGGCGATGGTTTTGTTAGTCTCTATTATTATGCTAACTGACTTCTTCTTTTGGCGACCACTAGAATCATATGCAAACCGTTTTAAATATGAATATTCCTCTTCTTCCTCATCAGATGTTGTTACTGGTACTGCTCATAGGCACAACATACAGCAGTTTGGTTTGTATCTGCGCAATCAGAACCTAGCTAGGATCTTCCTTAGAAGAGCTCCGTTTCCATCGCTTCACTTCTCAGATTTCTTAATTCTGCATCCTAGGCCATTGATACATGTAGAATCTAATAGAGTGATAGAAATTTTATCAAAATTCATATCCGTTATCGAGTTGTATACATTCCCTATTCTGAACTGGCTATCGTTAGTCAAGAATAGGAGAAATCTCAAACTAATAGGAATATCGAGTGTCCTAGTTGTTACAGCAGTTCTGATCATGTTTATTGTTCTAGAAGCTGGAGTAATCTCAAAGTCTTTTTCCGCTCTTCCCAATTTGTACCAGGCACTATACGGTAATGCCGCTAGTAAGAAGTTGATTTCTCAAATCCCTTTGGCGTTACTATTGTCATACCTTAGATTGGCCTCAGCGTATCTCATAACACTCGCTTGGACTATTCCTGTGGCCATCAAGATAGCTCACAGCCCAAATTTTAGTAGAATAATGCCTGTGTTTCAAACTGCCGCTTCGATTCCAGCTACAGCATTCTTTCCCTTTGTAGCCGCCCTTATACCCCTGATACCAGGTGGGCTTGAAATTCCTTCCATCTTTCTAATTCTCACAGGGATGCAATGGTATATACTTTTCAATCTAATTGGGGGCGTACGTTCGATATCTTCTGATATAGACGATGCGGCAAAAGCTTTCAATGCCACCAAACGTCAGTACCTCAAACGCGTTTTATT
>DAOM01000223.1:0-2699 GCA_002501855.1 Candidatus Nitrosopolaris nunavutensis | reverse complement strand
TAGTATTTAGTAATAAGACATATTCAGTACTTGGTATGGGTTCACTCATAGACCATGCTGCCTACGATCTCGGAAATACCGTGCTGCTGCTCATATTAGTCGGAATAATGTCTGCAGTAATTGTTACAATCAATCGTTTGGTATGGAGACGACTCTACACCAAAATAGTCAGAAAATATAGCACGAGTGGTCTTTAAAGTGCTCTGTATTGAGCTTATGACAGGTCATAGTTCACCATACAAGCTCATTCTGAAGGTCTAGGGCGGATGCAGGGATGATAATCATGCCTATCGCGGTTCCAGTTCCTCCACAAACAATAATTTTTTTTTGTTTCCATTTTTCTTTGTTCAAATGCTTATAGTATACATTTTTTAATTTAATCTAAAATGTGGAATGCAGTCTTTTCCTATTTGGCATATTTTGAAAGTTTGTTTGGTATTTATTCAGTACAACTTTATCGGTGGTCGCCTGTAACAGAAGTAACACAATACCCCTTCGTCATCATGATCATCAGTACACCACCATCATCTTTCAATTCAGACCTTTATCTTACAATTCAGTATAGTTTGCAGGTTTTGGTAAGAGTCATTATGAAGGTGGTGAGAAGTACGGTAAAAGGTGTGGCTGTCCATTATATAGATATAGATAATTAAAAAAAGACAAAAAGCATCAGATCATGTCGATGATACTAATGTATTATATCTATCTGGCCATTTCGGCTGAAAATGGATCAAGTTGGTCCATGAGTGTCGAGACAGGATTTACACTAAGAAGGATATTCTTTTGAAACTTTACGAATATGTGATGTGTATGTAACGCAAGTAACTAAAACCTATCCACGCAATATCTTCTCTAATCTTCTTTTCGAATAACGATTATGTTTGCTCTGTTTATATCCTCTGAATCTGACTCGACGTCCTGACATTAATCGAGTAGTATTACCACTTAGTGATATTTAGCTTTATGATCATTCGTACCACCATCAGCCTTCCATAATCTATGGTCTACTGTAAGAAACGGATTAACGGAGCCACATGACTCGCATTCGTAACCGTTTCTAGAAGCATGATTGAACAGTCTGTTTTTCTTATGATGACTAGGAATAACATTCAGTCTACTAACAATTATACCATGTCTAGCGATTTATTCCTCCACCTCCATTTTTTCATGCTTAAAACAGAAATTACAATATACTTCAGGCACTCCTACATCATTAGCGTCATGCCAAGCTACATGATTATTACATGAGTGACATGATAAACTTTTAACTTTCATTATTCTATTTCTTTATCCTCTTAATGCATCTGTCGCAGTATCGCTGCTGAAGAATAATACCGTCAATATCGTACAAAACTATCTTAGTGGCCTCATTACTGCATAGGGTACAAACTTTTATCTTATATGACTGACTGTAAGCTGTTTTTTGAGGTGGAATATTATCGAATGTCTCGATACTGATTAAAGTCTTCATTCTACTCCTTTGTCCTTCCAATAAAATGACTCTGCAACAGCTATGACGCCTTCTTGATCACAGTGCTTCTTTCGTAGTTTAATTTCGCAGGTCATTTATTATCCCATCCTTTCAACCATAAAACTATTGACAATCCATTTTTCCCTTCTTCTTTCTAAGCTCGCCTTCCTGATATAATATATCACCGAATCCTTCAGCCATAAAACTGATCTCTCTTAATACGTTTAGAGTTTTATTAATTTCTGAATCTGTCATCTGCTTTGATACTTTGAACATATGATCCCTACTTTCATCCAACAATTTCTTATGTCGACCTGAACCATGTGACATTCCATGAGTTATTTTTGCTTGTTCATCAAAGTCTTTCCCAGTCCAATTGTCAATTAGAAGTCGCATCAGGATATTTCTTTCATATTCCTCTCCGAACTGCTTTCTAGATTCTTCTTGATATGTTGTTAATGGTTCCTCATTCTTGCTGTTACTGTAATAAGTCCTATAATGTTTAATGAGATTTAGTCGTGATCTATCTAGTGTTATTTCTGTGTCACCACTGTCCAGACTCATCACGTTCAGATGCTTCTTTCCATAGTCGTGATCCGTTTATTGGTTTAAACTCGTCACACTGACAGACCGTGACAGGATATTTACAAGCCCACTTTCTTTCATTGTGATCTTCTCTAAAATGAGAGCATACGCACTCATTAGACATATTTGATTCAATATACTGTATCGCTTTGTCGCTAAGTCTTCCTTCTGGTGATGGTTCGGTCATTTCTACCATTCCCTATTCAAGCATAAAAATTAGTGTCCCCCAGCAGCCTGCTCAGCTTTGTAAGCTTCATAAGCACCATCGTCTTCTTGTTGCTCCTTTATCCAAGGTGTAGGAATATGCCTAGTTGCCGTTCCAGTACCGTATCTTGTGACTGTTAATGCAGTACCATGCTTCTCTATCGCATCAAAAATCAATCTTCCATCTGTCTTACTTGTAGCAAAGACCTTCTCTTCTTTCCCATTCAAAAGAATAGCAAAGTTCATCCTTTCACTTTTGTATGGTTGACCAGTTATCTTGTCGATTCCTTCTAGTACCCTATGTCCTGTATCCTTGTGTTTAAGCATAAAGACAGCATTGATACTATCTTTGTCTTTCAGCTTTATGAATCTGGACTCTGCGGGTTGACAAAGTTTTCTGTATTCCTCTAGTTTGGCGATCTCCTCTGAATCTAATATG